>JAGOBT010000085.1 GCA_017999135.1 Burkholderiaceae bacterium | reverse complement strand
GGCCCGCACTGCCGCCAACTGCCGCGCCGACGCCACCGGGATGGGCGCGCTGCTGTTGTCGGCAATGAACGGGAACTGCGCAAAGCGGCGGATCACCGACAGCGGGTGCCCCAGCATGCGGCGCTGCACGTCCAGCTTGACCAGGCGGAACAGGTCGGGAAACGACAGCTCGTCCGACGCGGTCTGCAGCTGCTGCACCAGCGCGCCGGTGTAGAAGGTGGTGTCGGTCTCGCGCTTGGGCGCGATGGCCGGCTTGCCGGCGCCGGTGGAAAAGGCGATCAGGCAGCCCGGCGGCGCCTCCACCTGGTTGAAGCCGTCCACGCCGCGGGCGCTGGGCTTCAGGTCGGTGCGGCAGGCGTCGATCACCAGCACGGTCAGGCCGTCGGGCCGGCGCGGCAGGCGCTGCAGCAGGTCGCGGTTGAGCGACAGGCTGCCGCGCAGCAGCTGGTCGGCCGCCGCGTCGGGCCGCACGCCGGCGCCCACCAGCAGGTTGTCGGCGTCCACCTGCAAGCCATGGCCGCTGAAGTAGAAGAACAGCGTGGCATCGGCCGGCGCGGCCTGCGCGCTGGCCACGAAGCGCTCGATCGCGCTGCGGGCGGCGCCGGGGTCGGCGTCCAGCACGGTGCTGGTCTGGAAGCCACGCTGCGCCAGCGCGGCCTGCACTTCCTGCGCGTTGGTGTGGATCGACGGCAGGTCGAACGGCTCGGGGTACTGGCGGTTGCCGATCACCAGCGCCAGGCGGCCGGGGTCGGGCAGCGGCGGCCCGGCGGCCCGGCCAGCCAGCGGCGCCGCCAGCGTGGCGCCCAGGCCGGCCTGCACCAGGCGGCGGCGCGCCGGGCTGAAGCGGCCTGTCATGGTGTGCCCCCGCAGCCCAGCAGGTTGCCTGCCGCGCTGCAGCTGGACGGCAGCTTCAGCCCCTGCGTGCCCTGCGTGGCCGGGCGGCCCGGCCCCACTTCGGCGATGACACCGGCGCGCAGGCGGATGGCCACGTTCTCGGTGCGCACCGTCTCGTCGAAGCGCTCGCGCCGCGCCGATTCAGACACCGACGCCACCGCCGACAGCGAGCCGGCCAACTGCGGCGTGGCCGGCAGCACGTTGTTGTAGAACAGGGGCACCTCGGTCACGTCGCCCGCGCCGTCCTGGAAGAAGCTGTACCCCGCCTGCCCCACCTTGGGCCCGGCCAGGAACACCGCCACCCCGCCACCCGCGGCCCGCTTGGGCAGCAGCTGCACATAGCCGGCGTTCAGCCCTTCGGTGCGGCCGCCGGTGCCCAGGCCGCCCACGTTCACCTGCACCGGCCGGTCGGCCGTGCCCAGGCTGGCCACCGTGGCCAGCGCCTCGGGCAGCAGCGTGATCTGCAGGCCGGGCAACGACCGCTGCTGGCCGAAGTTGACATCGTTGTACCAAAGCCGCGCCGTCAGCGGGCTGGTGGGCTCGGTGACCAGCCGGCCGGTGGTGACGCGCAGCACATCGGCTTCGACACCGTTGCCGCCCACCTGCACCACCTGGCCGGCCAGCGTGATGCCGGCCTGCCCGGCCCGGCGCCCGGCCAGCAGGTCGATCGGCGCCCAGGCCGTGTTGAAGGCCGCGCCGCTGAGCGCCGACACCGGGCCGTCCAGCAGGTTGGCCGTCTGGCCCAAACGGATGGAGCCACCCGCCGTGGCCTGCAGCAGCAGGCTGGCGCCGGGCTCGGTGCGCACCTGACTGTGCGCGTTCTGCCACAGGGTGTCGTCGGCCAGCGCGATCTCGCGGCCGCGCAGCGGGTCGACCGCAGCCACCTCGCCCTCGGCAGGTACCGGCACCTGGTAGCCGGGCGTGGCATGGGCCCGCAGGGCCAGGCTGCCGGCCAGCACATGGAGCTGGCCGTCGCGCCGCGCGTCGCCGGTGGCGGCGACACCGGCGGCCACCGGCGCGCCGATCTGCAGCGTGCCGGCGTCGATCTGGCTGCCAGCTGCGGCGGTGGCGGCATCGGCCAGGCCACGCAGCGTCACCTGGCCCAGGCTGAGCGGGTTCCACGGCGCGTCGGCGGCCGCGCCGGTGCGGCCGGCGCCGAGCAGCAGCACGCCGGCGTCGACCGACAAGGGCTGCGGCCCCCACTGGTTGCCGGCGTGCAGCGCCTCCACCCGGGCGGCTGGCGCGGCCAGGGTGATCGGGACGCTGCTGGTCACGGTGACAGGGCCGACGTAGAGCTGGTGGCCGCTGGTGGCCAGGCCACCGCCCAGGCTGACGGCACCGTCGGCCGTCAGCGCGCCGAGGCGGTCGTCGCCACCGGTGGCCAGCGAGGCACCGGCGGCCAGGCGCAGGTGGGTGGCATCAGGCAGGCGGTCGGCGCCTTCGGTGCGCAGGCTGCCGCTGCTGACGATGGTGTCGCCGGTGTAGCTGAGCGCGGTGCTGGCCAGGCTGAGGTTGCCGCTGCCGGCCTGCTGCAGGCTGCCGCTGCCGCTGACGGCCTGGGTGAGCTGCACCGCGTCGCTGCGCTGGAAGCGCAGCAGGCCGTCGTTGACCACGGCGCCGCGGCCCAGGCTGCCGCTGGTGCCGCCGTCACCCAGCTGCAGCGTGCCGGCCTCGATGCGGGTGTCGCCGTGGGCCTGGTCGGTGCGCAGCAGCCAGGT
Source organism: Burkholderiaceae bacterium (assembly GCA_017999135.1). Taxonomy (GTDB): domain Bacteria; phylum Pseudomonadota; class Gammaproteobacteria; order Burkholderiales; family Burkholderiaceae_C; genus Pseudaquabacterium. Next base: position 6,898 of record JAGOBT010000085.1, on the reverse strand, counting down.
GCCGGCGCCCTGCTTGGCCACGCTGCCGTCACCGCTGAAGCGGCCGCTGAACACGCCGTCGCTGCCGTCGGCACCGGCGGCCAGGGTGAAGCTGCCCAGCTGCACCTGCGCCGGCACCGCGGCGCCGCCCGGGTCGCCTGGCCCGCCCAGATCGACCAGCCGTGCCAGCACCTGGTCACCACCCAGCTGCAGGCGGGTGCCGGGCGCCATGGCGAGCTGGGTGTCGGCCTGGACGCGCTGGGCCGCGCCCGTGGCCAGGCCGCCGGCCTGCACCTGCAGGCTGGGGGTGGTGAGCAGGCCGCTGGCCGCCACGCTGAGCAGCCCCCCCGCCACGGTGGTGGTGCCGGCCACCTGCACCGGCGCGGCCAGCATGGTGTCACCGGTGCTGGTGAGGGTGGCGGCCGACAGCGGCGTGAACACGGTGGCGCCGTCGAGCAGCACCGCGCCATCCACCCGCAACTGCGCCGCCGGGTCGCCAGCAGCCAGCGCGCGCTGCTGGCCGGCTGCCAGCACCACCGGTGCAGCACCCAGCGTGCCGGCCAGGTCCAGGCTGGCCAGGCGCTGGTCGGCGCCCAGCAGCAGCGTGGCACCACGCTGCACCACCAGGCGGGCGTCGGGCGACAGCGCCGGGCCCGCGCCAGTGGCCAGGGTGCCGGCATCCAGGGTCAGCAGCGGCGTGGCCAGGCTGCCGTTGTCGGCCAGCGTGAGCTGGCCACCGGCCAGCGTGGCGCTGCCGCGTGCCTCCACCTGCGCGGCCAGCAGGCTGCTGCCGCTGCTGCGCAGCACGTCGGCGCTGAGCCCGGTCAACACGCTGGCGCCCGCCAGCGTGGCCGCCTGGTCGACCCACAGGCTGCCCACGCCGGCCAGGGTGCCGGCCATGTGCAGCGTGGCCACCTGCTCGGCGCCGGCCAGTTGCAGCGTGCCGGTGTCGACCACCACGGCCGGCCGGCCAAGCAGCTGGCCGGCGGCCTGGGTGGCCAGCGTGGCACCGCCCTGCAGCGCCAGGGTGTCGGTGGCCAGGCTGCCACCGGCGCCGAGCAGCAGCGTGCCGCCAGCCACCGTGCTGCTGTCGGCCTGCACGGCGGCGTTGATCTCGCTGCGGCCCTGGCTGCGCAGTGTGGCCGTGCGCACCGTGGTGTCGACCACGGCCGTGCGCAGGTCGACGCTCTGGCTGGCCGTCATGCCACCCGGGCCCGACAGGCGGCCGGCCAGGTCGAGCGACTGCACCGCCACCGGCGCCATCAGCCGCAGCGCCGCACCGGACGCCACCCGGACGTCGGCCCCGCTGGACAGGCTGTTGCTGCCCAGGCTGACGAGCAGGCCGGCGTCCACCGTCACCAGGTTGCGGCCGGCGCCGCTGCCGGCCAGCTGCAGCGTGCCACCGCCCTGCTTCAGCAACTGGCCCCCCTGGCCGGTGACGGCACCGCTGTAGAACGAGCGGTCGTCGCCGGCGCCGGTGTCCAGCCGCAGCGTGAAGGCACCCAGGTCGACCAGGGCGCTGCCATCGGCCGCCGCGCCACCGGGGTTGGGCGCATCGCCCAGTGCGGCCAAGGTCTGATCGCCACCCAGCACCAGGCTGGCCTGGTTGGCCAGTTGCACTGCGCCGGTTGGCGGCAGGCGCTGCGCGCCCTGGGTGGCCAGCGTGCCCGCCAGCACCCGGGTGGTGCCGGTGTGCGTCGACACGCCGCCCAGCACCAGCTGGCCGGCGCCGGCCTTGTCGATGCCGCCCGCCGCACCGGCCAGATCGGCCAGCGCGCCGTTGTAGGCCACGGCGGCGCCGGCCGCGATGTCCAGCACGGCACCGCTGGCGCCCAGGGCGATGCCGCGGCTGGCGGCCAGGGTGGTGCTGCCAGCCACCTGCAGGCGGCCGCCGTCCAGCAGCAGGTGGCCGGGGGTGGCGCTGGCGGGTGCGGTGCCGAGCTGGGCATCACCATCGATGGCCAGGCTGCCGGCCCGCACCCGGGTGGCACCCGCAAAGGTGTTGGCCCCGCTCAGGGCCAGCTGGCCATCACCGGCCTTGGTCAGCGCGCCTTGCGCCGGGTCGACCGACAGGCCCGACAGCACGCCGGCAAAGGCCAGCTGCTGGCCGCCCGGCACGGCCACGGTGCCACCGCCGGCACCCAGCTGCAGTCCGCGCGCAGCCGCCAGCGTGAAGCCGGCATCGGCCTGCAGGGTGCCGCCATCCAGCAGCAGGTGGCCGGGCGTGGCCACGCCGGGCACGGCACCCAGCTGGCTGTCGGCGCTGAGTGCCAGGGTGCCGGCCAGCACCTGGGTGGCCCCGGTGTGGGTGCTGGGCGCCGCACCCTGCAGGCGCAGCAGGCCGGCGCCTGTCTTGGCCAGGGTGCCGCCGCCGGCACCGGGCGCATCGGCCACCGCGCCTGCCAGGCCCACGACCCGGCCGTCGGCCACCTGCAGCGTGGCGCCGCTCGGGCCCAGGGCCAGGCCGCGCTGGGCGGCCAGCACGGTGTCACCGTCGATCTGCAGGGTGGCGCCGTCGATCAGCAGGTGGCCCGGCGTGGCCACGCCGGGTACCGCGCCGAGCTGGCCGTCACGCTGCAGCGCCAGGCTGCCGCCGCGCAGCAGGGTGGCGCCGGTGTAGGTGTTGTCGGCCGCGCCGCTGAGCAGCAGGCGGCCATCGCCGGTCTTTTGCAGCATGCCGCCGCTGGCCAGTGGATGGTCGCTGACCAGGCCACCCAGTTGCAGCGTGGCACCGGCGGCCACCTGCAGGGTGCCACCGGCCGCACCCAGCTGCAGCACGCGGGCATCGGCCAGCTGCAGGCTCTGGTCGACCTGCAGGGTGCCACCGTCCAGCACCAGGGCGCCGGCCGGTGTGCCGAGCTGACCGTCGCGCTGCAGCGCCAGTGCGCCGGCCTGCACCACGGTGGCGCCGCTGCGCTGGCTGTCGGCCGCGGCGGTCAGGGCCAGCGTGCCGCTGCCGGTCTTGGCCAGCACGCCGGCGCTGGTGCCGTCGGCCAGCGCAGCCGGCACCACCAGGGTGTGGCCGGCATCCACCTGCAAGGTGCCGCCGGCCCCTTGCAGCACCAGTTGCCGCGTGGGCGCGAGCGTGACGCTGGCGGTGGCCTGCAGCGTGCCGCCATCGAACAGCAGGCTGGCCGGCGTGCCGGCGCCCGGCACGGCGCCCAGTGCGCCGTCGCTGGACACGGCCAATGTGCCGCCCAGCAGCGCCAGGCCGCCGGTGTGGCTGTTGGTGCCGCCCAGGCTGAGGCTGCCGGCACCGGCCTTGGCCAGTTGCCCGCCACCGCGGATGGTGCCGTCGAAGCGGGTGCTGCTGCCCGTGCCACCAGTCGTGAAGCGACCCTGGTCGAGCACCAGCGCACCGGTGCCCGCCAGCGCGCCCACGGTCTCGCTGGCGGTGGCCACCACGGTGCCGGCCGCGCCGATCTGCAGGGCCAGCCCATCGGCCAGTGCCGCGCCGCCGGCCAGGACCAGCGTGCCCTGCTGCACATCGACCGCACCGGTGAACAGGTTGGCGCCGGCCAGCGTCAGCCGGCCGGCCCCCAGCTTGGCCAGGCCGCCGCTGCCGCTGATGCTGCCGCCGAACAGGCTGTCGGCCGCGGCCGCGGTGGTGAGCTGGAACGCGCCCAGCTGCACCGCGCCATCCCCTGCCAGCGTGCCGATGGTCTGTGCTGCGGCCAGCATCAGGCTGGCACCCGCATCGACCTGCACCGCGCTGGCCACATCCAGCGCCTGCGCGCCGGCCAGCACCAGGCTGCCGGCCTGCACCTGGGTGGCGCCGGCATGGCCAGTGCTGCCGTCCAGCGTGAGCGTGCCGCCCCCTTGCTTGACCAGGCCGCCGCTGCCCTGGGTGCTGCCGGCAAAGCGGGTGCTGCCGCCATTGCCACCGGCAGCCAGGGTGAAGCCATCCAGCACCACCGCCGGTGCCACCGGCCCGCCCACGCTGGCCAGCGCGCCGATGCGCGTGTCGCCCAGCAGGCGCAGTTCCACCCCGGGCTGGCTGGCCAGGGTGACGGTGCTGTCGGCCAGCACGGCCGGCGCGGCCAGCGCCAGCCGGCCTGCCTGCACCAGCGTGCCACCCTGGTGGCCGCTGGCACCGGCCAGCGTCAGCTGCCCGCTGCCCTGCTTGACCAGGGCGCCCGCACCGGCCAGCGTGCCGTCGAACCGGAAGTTGCCCGCATCGCCCAGCGACAGCGTGGCACCGGGCTGCAACAGCAGGGCGCCGGCGCCGGTGAGTTGCGCCAGGGTTTCGCTGGCATCCAGTTGCAGGGTGGCGCCCGCGGCGATGTCGACCACCCCGGCATCGGGCACCGCCTGGCCGCCGGCCAGGCGCAAGGTGCCGGCCAGCACCTGCGTGCCGCCGCCGTGCTGGTGCACACCGGTCAAGGCCAGGCTGCCGGCGCCCTGCTTGGCCAGGCTGCCGGCGCCGTCGATCCGGCCGGCGTAGCTGCCGTCGGTGCCCTGGTCGAACACCAGCTGCGTGGCCACCGTGATGTCGCCCTGCAGGGCCAGGCTGTCACCCTGCAGCGTGCCGGCGTCCACCAGCGTGCCGCCGCTGTAGCTGTTGGGCCCGGCCAGCGTGAACCGCCCGCTGCCCAGCTTGCGCAACGCGCCACCGCCGGTGATGGCGCCGCTGAACACGGTGTCGGCCGCGCCGCCCGTCGACAGCGTGGCCCCGGGAGCCAGCACCACCTGGCCAGCATCGGCCCCGGGCTGTGACAGTGACTGCACCCGGCTGCTGGCCAGCACCGCCAGCGTGGCGCCGGGGCCCACGCTGACCGCGCTGTTGGCCAGCGCATCGGCCTGGGCCAGCGCCAGCGTGCCGCCCAGCACCTGCGTGCTGCCGGCGAAGCCGGTGGCCGCATCCAGCGTGAACTGCCCGCCGCCCAGCCACTGCAGCACGCCGCCAGACGGGCTGCCGATGCCCGCGCCGGAGAGCGTGCCGCTGAAGGTGCTGCTGGCGCCACCGGTGGCCAGGGTGAAGCCCTGCAGCTGCACCGCACCAACACCCGACAACGGGCCCAGCCGCACATCGGCGGCCAGGTCCAGCGTGGTGCCCGCTGCCAGGTCGACCGCATTGGCGGCCCCCAGGGCCTGGGACTGCTGCAACGCCAGGCTGCCGGCGGCCACCTGCACCGCGCCGCTGAAGGCCGGGCTGGCGCCGGTCAGCGCCAGCGCGCCCAGGCCCGCCTTGGCCAGCGCCCCATCCCCCGCCAACGGCCCCTGCAACTGCAGCGTGGTGCCACCGTCCACCAGCAGCGTGGCGCCAGCGGCACCGACCACCACCGTGCGCTGCGGCGCCAGGGCGAGCGTGGTGCCGCCAGTGGCGCGCAAGCTGCCGCCGTCGAGCGTGAGCGTGGCCGCGGCATCGCCCAGGGCCGCATCGGACGCCACCGCCAGCACCCCATCGGACACCAGGGTGCCACCGCTGTGGATGCTGCTGCCACCCAGCGTGAGCGTGCCCGCGCCACGCTTGGCCAATGCCCCGCCGCCGACCAGACCACCATCGAAGCGGGTGCTGGCGGCATCGCCGACGGTGAGCACCTGGCCGCCGGCCAGGGCCACGGCACCGTGGCCGCTGAAGGCGCCCACGCGCTCGCTGGCGTCAACCTGCAGCGTGCCGCCGGCCATGGCCAGCGCGGCATCGTCCGGCAGGGCCGACCCGCCCAGCAACTGCAGCGTGCCGGCCAGCAGCGTGGTGCCGCCACGGTGGGCATTGGCACCGGCCAGGGCCAGCACGCCGGGGCCCAGCTTCAGCAGGGCGCCGTCACCGCCCAGCGTGCCGTCGAACCGGCTGCCGGCCAGGCCGGTGGACAGCGTGGCGCCTGCGGCCAGGGTGGCGCCACCGGCGCCGGCCAGACTGCCGATGGTGACGCTCTGCTGCACGTCCAGCAATGTGCCGGTGGCCAGGTGCAGCGCATTGGCGCCCGCCAGGGCCTGCGCATGCTGCAGCACCAGGCTGCCGGCCTGCAGGTCCAGCGCACCGCTGAAGCCGCTGTTGTCGCCGGCCAGCCGCAGCGCGCCCGCACCCTGCTTGGCCAGCGTGCCCCCACCGGACAGCGGGCCGTGCAGGTCCAGGCCGGCGGCGGCCGATGCATCGAGCGTGCCGCCCTGGGCACCCACGACCACGCTGCGCCCGGCGTCCAGCGCCACGTTGCGGGTGCCGGTGCTGGCCAGGATGCCGCCGTCCAGCACCAGGGCGCCGGCCACGGCACCGAGCTGGCTGTCGTCGCTGACCAGCAGGCGGCCTTGCCCGACCCGCGTGCCGCCGGCATGGCTGCTGGCGCCAGACAGTGTGAGCGCACCGCCGCCCTGCTTGGCCAGGCCACCGGCCCCGGTGAAGCTGCCACCGAAGCTGGCATCACCCGCCGCGCCCAGCGTCAGCACGGTGCCCGCCTGCAGCGCCACGGTGCCGCTGCCGGCGAGTGTGCCCAGGGTCTCGCTGGTGTCGATCTGCAGGCGGCTGCCGGCCGCCAGCTGCAGCGCGGTGGCATCGGGCAGCGCATCGCCACCGGCCAGGCGCAGCGTGCCGGCGGCCAGGTCCACCGGGCCGCTGAAGCCGCCGGCGGTGCCGGCCAGGCGCAGGCTGCCGTCGCCCAGCTTGCGCAGGCTGCCGGTGCCGCCCAGGGCGCCCAGCACATCCAGCTGGCCGGCAGCGGCCTGCACGTCCAGCGTGCCCCCGCCGGCGCCCAGCAGCAGCGGGCGGCTGGCGGCCAGCTGCAGCAGGCCGGCACCGGCCATGCGCAGCGTGCCACCATCGAGCCGCAGTGCGGCGGCGCCGTCGCCCAGGCTGGCGTCGTCGGTGATCTGCAGCGCGCCGCCCAGCACCTGCGTGCCTGCGGCATGGCTGCTGGCGGCCGTCAGCGTGAGCGTGCCGGTGCCTTGCTTGGCCAGCCCGCCGGCGCCGCTGAAGCTGCCGGCG
>JAGOBT010000615.1 GCA_017999135.1 Burkholderiaceae bacterium | reverse complement strand
ACCGTGCAGAGCCTGAGTTTGGATGGGTTGCCCGCCGGTTTTGCCTGGGTGCGCATGCGCGGCGCCAATGGGAGTGGCTACGGGCCGTGGAGTGCGCCGGTGCGGGTGTTGGTGACTTGAGGGGGGCTTCTGGATTCCCGCCTGTGCGGGAATGACGAGGGGGGCGGATGGGCGCCGGGGCACGGGCTGGGAGCCTGGCGCGCCAGGGGCGACGGCCCTGCTGCGGTGGGCACCTGAATGCGCGCAGACAAGGCTGCAGCCATCCTGCGACAATGGTTCGCAGGAGGTGCCATGGTGGCCTACAAGACGGTCGAAGATGTGATCGGTGCAACCCCGCTGGTGCGGTTGCAGCGTCTGGGCGGCGAAGAGCTGGCCCGCCGGGGCAATGTGGTCCTGGCAAAGCTGGAGGGCAACAACCCGGCGGGTTCGGTGAAGGACCGGCCGGCCATCAGCATGATCCGCCGGGCGGAGGAGCGCGGGGACATCCGGCCCGGGGATACGTTGATCGAGGCGACCTCCGGCAACACCGGCATCGCGCTGGCCATGGCCGCGGCGGTGCGGGGGTACCGCATGGTGCTGATCATGCCGGAGGACCTGTCCATCGAGCGGGCGCAGACCATGAAGGCCTACGGGGCCGAGCTGATCCTCACGCCCAAGGTGGGTGGCATGGAGTACGCCCGTGACCTGGCCGAGCAGATGCAGCGTGACGGCAAGGGCCGGGTGCTGGACCAGTTTGCCAACGGCGACAACCCGCGGGTGCACTACGAGACCACCGGGCCGGAGATCTGGGCCGACACCGAGGGCCGCGTCAGCCACTTCGTCAGTGCCATGGGCACCACCGGCACCATCACCGGCGTGTCGCGGTACCTGAAGGAGCGCAACCCGGCGGTGCGCATCGTTGGAGCGCAGCCGTCGGAGGGCTCGCGCATCCCGGGCATCCGCAAGTGGCCCGAGGCTTACCTGCCCAAGATCTACGACCCGTCCAGCGTGGACGAGCTGCGCCTGGTCAGCCAGGCCGACGCGGAGGACATGGCGCGCCGCCTGGCCCGGGAGGAGGGGCTGTTTGCCGGCATCTCCGCCGCGGGAGCCTGCTGGGTGGCGCTGGACCTGGCGCGCACGCTGGAGAACGCCACGATCGTGTTTGTGGTCTGCGACCGGGGCGACCGCTACCTGTCCACCGGGGTGTTCCCGGCCTGATGCGGTGTCCGCCCCGCTGAACTCTGGTGACGATCGGCCGGCCGGCTGGCCGGAGGGCTGGCACTGGTGCCCGCGCTGCGCCACGGCGCTGGCCTGGCTGGCAGCGGAGGAGGATGGCGGGCTGCGGCACCGGGTGCGCTGCCCGGCCTGCGGCTTCACCCACTGGAACAACCCGGTGCCGGTGCTGGCCGCGGTGGTGGAGTGTGTGGATCAGGGTGGGCGGGTGCTGCTGGCCCGCAACGCGGCCTGGACGGCGCGGTTCTTCGGCCTGATCACCGGCTTCATGGAGGCCGGGGAGTCGCCGGAGGAGGGCATCCGGCGCGAGGTGGTGGAGGAGACTTCGCTGCAGCCGGGCCGGGTGTCGCTGATCGGCGTGTGGGATTTCCAGCGCATGAACCAGGTCATCATCGCCTACCACGTCGAGGCGACCGGCCCGGTGCAGCTGTCGCCGGAGCTGGTCGAGTACAAGCTGATCGAGCCCGGCGCCCTGCGCTGCTGGCCGCAGGGCACCGGCCAGGCGCTGGCGCAGTGGCTGCGTGGCCGGGGCATCGAGCCGCAGTGGCTGGAGCCCGCCTGAAGTCCCACTGAAGTCCGCCTGAAGCCGGCCAGCGGCTCCAGGCCCTTTTCCCGGATCAGTCCGCAGCGCGGGGCTGCACCACCAGCTTGCCCATGGCCTGGCGGGCACCCAACCGGCCGATGGCGGCGGCAGCGCCGGACAGCGGCACCCGTTCGGTGATCACCGGCTTGAGCTGGCCGGCGGCAAACCAGTCGGTGAGCTGCTTCAGGTCCGCCAGCAGCTGGCGGGGTTCACGCTGCATCGCGGCGCCCCAGAACACGCCCAGGATGGCGCGCTCCTTCAACAGCGCCAGGTTGAGCGGGATCTTGGGAATGTCTCCGGCGGCAAAACCCACCACCAGGTAACGGCCACGCCAGGCGGTGGCGCGCAGGGCCGGCTCGGTGTAGCTGCCGCCCACCGCGTCGTAGACCACGTCGGCGCCGCGGCCGTCGGTCAGGGCTTCCACCTCCCGGCGCCAGTCCGGCTGGGTGTAGTCGACGGTGGCGTCGGCGCCGGCACTGCGCGCGAGGTCCAGCTTGGCCGGGCTGGAGGCTGCGGCGATCACCCTGGCGCCCATCGCCTTGGCGATCTCCACCGCCGCGATGCCCACGCCGCCGGCCGCACCCAGCACCAGCAGGGTCTCGCCGGGCTGCAGTCTGGCGATGGTCTGCAGCGCGTGCAGGGAGGTGCCGTACACCAGCACGAAGGACGCACCGGTCTCGAAATCCATGTCGGCCGGCAGCTTCTGCACCCGCAGCGCCGGGGCGACACATTGTTCGGCGAATGCGCCGGTGCCCACCGAGGCGAACACCCGGTCGCCCACCGCCAGGTGGCGCACCTCCGGGC
>JAGOBT010000616.1 GCA_017999135.1 Burkholderiaceae bacterium | reverse complement strand
CAGCCCAAGGTGGACGCGCGCAGCCTGCGGATCACCGCGGCCGAGGCGCTGCTGCGCTGGCACCATCCGCGGCGTGGCATGGTCAGCCCGACGCTGTTCATCCCGCTGGCCGAGCGCCACGGGCTGATCGGCGCCATCGGCAACTGGGTGATCGACGACGCCACCCGCCAGGCCGCAGCCTGGCGCGCGCTGGGCCTGCGCATGCGCGTGGCCATCAACATCTCGGCCTACCAGATGCGGCAGGACGACCTGGTCGACCGGCTGCAGGCGGCGCTGGCGCGCCACAACCTGCAGCCCGGGCGCTTCACCTGCGAGATCACCGAATCGGTGGCGATGGAAGACACGCAGGTCACCCAGCGCAGCTTCGAGCGGCTGCGCCGCGCCGGCCTGCATGTGTCGATCGACGACTTCGGCGTGGGCCAGGCCAGCCTGAGCTACCTGCGCCGGCTGCCGGCGGCCGAGCTGAAGATCGATGCGTCCTTCGTGCACGACCTGGGCACCGACGGTGCCGGCGGCAACGACGCGCGCGCCATCGTCGACGCAGTGGTCAAGCTGGCCCATGCGCTGGGCCTGCGGGTGGTGGCCGAGGGCGTGGAGACCGAGCGCCAGCGCGACCTGTTGGTGCAGCTGGGCTGCGACGAGCTGCAGGGCTTCCTGTTCGCCAAGCCGATGAACGCCACCCAGCTGGCGGTGTGGGCCCAGCTGGCCGACGAGCGCCCGCCGCCGCAGGCGGTGCATTTCCGCGACTCGCTGTTCCTCGACACGCAACCCGCGGAGATCGCCCCCCCCGAAGCGCCTGTGGCGCCTCCCCCCAGGGGGCGCCGCCAGCGGCCTGGCGAAGCCAGCGCCGCGGCGGCCGCTTGGTCAGAGGAGCGCACTTCTACAATCTCTGCATGAATCGCGTCTACACCCGTGCCGCCGGCCTGCCGGCCCTGCTGCAGCAGCGCATCGCCATCATCGACGGTGCCATGGGCACGATGATCCAGCGCTACAAGCTCAGCGAAGCCGATTTCCGCGGGGCCCGCTTTGCCGACCACGGCAAGGACCTGAAGGGCAACAACGACCTGCTGCAGCTGACCCGGCCCGACGTGATCCGCACCATCCACGACCAATACCTGGCCGCCGGCGCCGACATGGTCGAGACCAACACCTTCGGCGCCACGTCGATCGCGCAAGAGGACTACGGCCTGGCCCACGTCGCCCGTGAGCTGAACGTGGAAGCCGCCCGCCTGGCCCGCGCCGCCTGCGACGCCGCCAGCACGCCCGACCACCCGCGCTGGGTGGCTGGCGCCCTGGGCCCCACGCCGCGCACCGCCAGCATCAGCCCCGACGTGAACGACCCCGGCGCGCGCAACGTCAGCTTCGACGCGTTGCGCGCCGCCTACCTCGAGCAGGCCAGCGGCCTGCTCGAAGGTGGCTGCGACCTGTTCCTGGTCGAGACCATCTTCGACACGCTGAATGCCAAGGCGGCGATCTTCGCGCTCGACGAACTGATGGAGCAGACTGGCGAACGCCTGCCGGTGATCATCAGCGGCACGGTGACCGACGCCTCGGGCCGCATCCTCAGTGGCCAGACGGTACCGGCTTTCTGGCACAGCGTGCGCCACGCCCGGCCGCTGGCCGTCGGCCTGAACTGCGCCCTGGGCGCGGCGGTGATGCGGCCCTACATCGAGGAACTGGCCAAGGTGGCCGGCGACACCTTCATCAGCTGCTACCCCAACGCCGGCCTGCCGAATCCCATGAGTGAAACGGGCTTCGACGAGACGCCTGAGGTGACGGGCCGCATGCTGGCCGAGTTCGCCCAGGCCGGCTTCGTCAACATCGTCGGCGGCTGCTGCGGCACCACGCCCGAGCACATCGCCGAGATCGCCCGGCGCGTGGGCGGCTACCGCCCGCGCAGCAAGGCCGACCTGCTGTTTTCCGGGCTGCTGGCGGCCTGATCAGGCCGCGGGTGCTGCGGCCGCGGGCGGTTCCAGGTCGGCCCACAGCACCTCAGGGGTGATCTGCAGGTCGACGCTGGCCAGGTGCACCGGCTCGTCGGCGCCACTGGGGCGCAGCACCCACAGGCCGTCGGCACCCTTGCGGAACAAGTCGCAGCGCTGGCGGTCGACGTCGACCAGCAGGTATTCCTGCAGACTGGGCAACTGGCGGTAGGCGGCGAACTTGTCGCCGCGGTCGTACGCGCCGGTGGACGGCGACAGCACCTCCACCACCAGGCTGGGCTCACGCTTGATCAGCCGGTCGCCCAGGTCGGCGGCGCTGCAGGTGACCATCACGTCGGGGTAGAAGAAGCAGTCGGCGGCTTCCACGCGCAGCTTCACGTCGCTGCCGTACACCCGGCATGCCGTGCCGCGCAGGTGCGGGCGCAGCGCCATCGCGAGGTTCAAGGCCACGGTGTAGTTGCGGTCCTCTCCACCGGCCATGGCAAACACCTCGCCGCGCACGAACTCATGCTTGATCGTCTGGCCGGCGTCCCAGGCCAGGAACTCGGCCGCAGTCATCACCGGGCGTTGCAGGGCATATCCCACGGGCTGCTCCATGGCGGTCAGGGTCATGCCGTGAAGTCTAGCGCTGCCACACCTAGAATGCGGGTCTTCCC
>JAGOBT010000084.1 GCA_017999135.1 Burkholderiaceae bacterium | reverse complement strand
GCACTGCACGGCGTCTGGAAGGACGTGTTGTCGGGCACCGCCGACCTGAGCCTGGCCATGGGCGTGGAAAAGACCTTCGTGCCCGAGAGCATTCCCGACGCCGCCGCCAGGCAGCAGGCCATCTTCGACAACGGCATCGACCAGCTCGACCCGGCCGACTGGATGGCCTACTACGCCGCCGCCGGCGACGAAGCCGGCAAGCCCTTCCTGCCCAAGGACGGCGGCGGCACGCTGTTCATGGACACCTATGCCATGCAGGCCGCCTGGCACATCAAGCACCACGGCACCACGCCCGAGCAGATCGCCATCGGCGCCAGCAAGAACCACGCGATGGGCGCGAAGAACCCGCTGGCGCAGTACCGGTTCGAGGTCAGCCCGGAACAGGTGCTGGCCGACCGCATGATCAGCTGGCCGCTGACCCGTGCGATGTGCGCGCCCATCGGCGATGGCGCCGCCGCGGCCCTGGTGTGCTCGGAAGCCTTCCTGAAGACGCTGCCCGCGGCGGTGCAAGAGCGGGCGCTGCGCATCCCGGCGGCGGTGCTGACCGGCGGCAAGTACCGCCGGCTGGACGAGCCCGGCCTGAGCCATGTGGCCGCACAGCGCGCCTACGCCATGGCCGGCATCACGCCGCAGCAGGTCAGCGTGGCCGAGGTGCACGACGCCACCAGCTTCTGCGAGATCTACCAGGCCGAGATGATGGGCTTCTGCCCCATCGGCCAGGGCGGCGCGTGGGTGGAAAGCGGCGCCACCAGCTTCGGCGGTGCGCAGCCGATCAACCTGTCGGGCGGGCTGGTCAGCAAGGGCCACCCGGTGGGTGCCACCGGGCTGTCGATGATCCACGAACTGGCCCTGCAACTGCGCGGCGAGGCCGGCGAGCGCCAGCACCCGGGCGCCCACATCGGCCTGGCCGAGAACGGCGGCGGCGTGATGGGCTTCGACGAGGCGGCCTGCGCCGTCACCATCCTGCAGCGTTGCTGAACGGCGCGCTGGCCCCTCGGGGCGCAGCGCAGGCCAGGTCAGGCGGCCCGGGCCATGCGGGGGCAACCCTTCACTTGCAGCCCTTGGCCAGGTACAGGCCTGCCAACTGCTCTTGCCGGGAGCCAGCCAGTTGCTGGATGGCGGCCGTGCCCGGCGTTGCGACCGGCTGCGCCCCCTGGGCCGCCTGCACCGCCTGTGCCGCACTGAACAGGCCACCCAGCACGCCGACGACCCCCGCCGCTTCGGCCTGGTGGCGCCCCACGCCGGCCACGCCACGCTGCTGCGCCAGGGCCTGCAGGGTGGCCACCTGGGCCACAGCGGCGGCCTGGGCCTGGGCCTGCGCCGCGTCACCGGGGGTTGCGGCGCCGGTTGCGCCCTGCACCGCCTGGGCCACCTGCATCAGTTGCAGCACCTGGCCCGCCGTGCCCTGCGCGGCCGGTGCGGGCGCGCTGCCGCCCATCAGCCCGCCGAACATGCCGCCCAGGCCACCCAGGCCGCCGCTGCGCGCGCCGGCCTGCTGGGCCAGCGCACCCAGGATCTGCGCGCCAGCAGCGGCAGCCACCTCGGGTGCCGGGTTGGCCGCGGGCTGGGCGACCGCGACGGCCCCCAGCTCGGCCTGCAGCTGGCGGCAGTCCAGTGCCGCGTCGGCCGGGTTGGCGGTGCCTTGCGCCGCAGCGCCAAGCGAGGCCAGCGCCAGGCTGGCGGCCAGCGCCACGCGGCGCAAGGTGCGATTGAATTCCATGGTGGGTGCTCCTGCCAGATCGGGTTGCCGGGCCTCGGTGCGAGGTCCTCTGCTGCCATCCGCAGGATGCTGGGCACAAACGGCTCAGCGCGGCCGGTGATTTGCCACGCCGGCACCGGGTTGCGGGGGGGCCGCGTTGGCCATCCCGTCAAAGTGCGAACGTTTGCACACGCGCCAGCACGTCGGCGGGCGCTGCATCGGTATCCAGCCACAGGGTGTGTGCGGCTTCGTCCGGCCCGGGCCACTGCACCCAGCCTGCCTGCCGCTGCAACACGTCGGGTGTGGCGTCCGACGGGTCGTGCCCTGCCTGCAGGCGGGCCTGCACCCGTTGCGCCAGCACGTCTGCCGGCGCCTGGCAGACCAGCAGGCGAAACGGCACGCCGGCTTGTGCCGCGACGGCCTGCATGGCCGCGCGCTCGCTGTGCCGCAGGCTGGCGGCGTCGACCACCACCGGCACGCCGGCAGCCAGGGCGTCGGCAGCCAGTTGGCGCAGCCGTGCATAGGTGCGTTCGCCTGCCGCAGGGGCATACAGATCCGGCCCGCCACGCGCCGTGGCCGCCAGACCGGCCAGTCGCTTGCGTTCCATGTCACTGCGCAGGCGGATGCCACCCAGCTGCGCGGCCAGGGCGGCGGCCACCGCGCTCTTGCCCGAGCCCGACAGCCCGCAGGTGAGTACCAGGCGCCGCGTGTCACCCACCGGCGATGCCAGGCCCTGCGCCACCCGGAGATAGCGCACCAGATCCGCCGGCAGCGCTGCCGGTGGCGGGCTGGCCGGCTGCGACAGCAGCGCCACCTTGGCGCGCACGGCCGCCCGGTGCGCCGCCCACCAGGCCAGCAGCGGCAGGCCGTCGTGCTGGCCGGTGGCGTCCAGCCAGCCACTGGCCAGGCGCCAGGCCAGCGCCGGCACGCCGGCTGCCAGAAGGTCCATGAAGGTGAAGGCAACGTCGCCGACCAGATCGGTGTGGCGCTGCGTGGCATCGAAGGCCAGCGCGTCGAACAGCACCGGCGCCCCGTCGGCCCACACCACGTTGCCCAGGTGCAGGTCGCCATGGCCTTCGCGCACCTGGCCGGCGGCGCGCCGCGCCTGCATCAGACCGGCCAGTGCCGCACCGCGGGTGTCTGCCCAGGCCCGCAGGCCAGCCACGGCTTGCGCCGCCGCGGTGGCGCCAGGCACACCCTGCCAGGCAGGGCCTGCCAGCAGGCTGGCCAGTTCCTGCAGGTTGAGCGCCACCATGGCGCGCACCGCCTGCGGGTCGCCAAAGCCCGGCGGCGACGGCAGCAGGCTGTTGTGGAAGGCGGCCACTGCCGCGGCCAGCGCGTCCACCTGCCCGGCCGACAACTGCCCGCCGGCCGCCAGCCGGCTGAACAGCCCATGGTCGTCAAAGCGGCGCATGCGCACCGCCCAGTCCAGCACGGCGCCAGCCGGCGGCGGCGGCCCGCCCGGCGGTGCAATGCAGGCGCCCTGCCCGCTGTCGATGACCGGCGCCACCGCCTGGTACCACTGGGGTGCCGTGCGGCGGTTCAGCTGCAGTTCGGCCACACAGGCCGCGTGGCGCTTGTCCAGCGTGGAGAAGTCGACGAACGGCAACGCCACCGGCCGCATCAGCTTGAACACCTGGCCACCGGCCAGCAGCAGCGACGAGATGTGGGTCTGCACCAGCCCGGCAGCGTCGGGGTGGCCACCGCAGGCGCCCGGCCGCCGCAGCTGGGCCAGCAGTGCGGCATGTGCGTCAGCGGTCATCCGGGGGCCGGGCGCCGTGCGGCGCGCAGGTGGCCCAACGGCAGCGCCGCGCCGGCCTTCACCTCACCCAGGGAGAAGCTGGTGTGGATGTCCTTCACGTTGGGCAGCTTGAACAGCGTGTCCATGGCCCAGCGGCTGTAGGCGTCCAGGTCGGTGGTCAGCACCTGCAGCTCGAAGGTGCCGGCGCCGCTGATGTAGTGGCAGGCCACCACCTCGGGCAGCGCGCGGATGGCGTCTTCCAGTGCCCGGGTGGCGTCGGCGTTGTTGCGCTCGGCGTCCACCCGCACGAAGGCCAGCGCACCCAGGCCGATCTTGCGGCGGTCGATCTCGGCGCGGTAGCCGGTGATGATGCCCTGCGCCTCCAGCCACTTCACCCGGCGCCAGGTGGGCGCGGCCGACAGGCCGATGCGGGTGGCCAGCTCGGCGTTGCTGAGCCGGGCGTCCTGCTGCAGGGCGTCGAGGATGGCCACGTCATAGCGGTCCAGCGCGCCGCCCGGGTGCTCGTCAGCGTCGGGCGTGTCGCTCAGCGTTTTCCCGGAATTCGGCTTGTTCGGCGCGATTCTTTCTCGGATCGGCATGCATTCGGCTGGTTCGTTGCGCTGAGTATCGCGACAACGACACAGAAAGAAAAGACTTCACTGGAGTGATTTCCTACACTCCCTGGACCCCAGCCCGGAGCCCGCCACCATGAACGCACCTTTGCCCGAGTCCATTCGCCAGGCCCTGGAGCGCGTGACGCTCGACGACAAGTACACCCTGCCGGCCGGCCGGGCCTTCATGTCGGGCATCCAGGCGCTGGTGCGCCTGCCGATGCTGCAGCGCCAGCGTGACGCCGCCGCCGGGCTGAACACAGCCGGCTTCATCAGCGGCTACCGCGGCAGCCCGCTGGGCGGCTACGACCAGGCGCTGTGGCAGGCCAAGCAGCACCTGGCGGCCCAGCACATCGTGTTCCAACCCGGGGTCAACGAGGAACTGGCCGCCACTGCGGTGTGGGGCACGCAGCAGATCGAGTTCGACCCCGCCAACAAGAAGCACGACGGCGTGTTCGGCATCTGGTACGGCAAGGGCCCGGGCGTGGACCGCTGCAGCGACGTGTTCAAGCACGCCAACATGGCCGGCACGGCGCCGCACGGCGGCGTGATCGCCCTGGCCGGCGACGACCATGTGGCCAAGAGCAGCACCGCCGCGCACCAGAGCGACCACATCTTCAAGGCCTGCGGCCTGCCGGTGTTCTTTCCGAGCAGCGCGCAGGAAATCCTCGACCTGGGCCTGCATGCCTTCGCGATGAGCCGCTTTGCCGGCGTCTGGACATCGATGAAGACCATCCAGGAAGTGGTGGAAAGCTCGGCCAGCATCGATGTGTCGCCCGAACGGGTGAACATCATCCTGCCCGACGACTTCCAGATGCCGCCCGGTGGCCTGCACATCCGCTGGCCCGACGCGGCCCTGGTGCAGGAGGCGCGGCTGTTCGACTTCAAGTGGTATGCGGCGCTGGCCTATGTGCGCGCCAACAAGCTGAACCACAACGTGATCGCCGGGCCGAACGACCGCTTCGGCATCATCGCCAGCGGCAAGGCCTTCAACGACACCCGCCAGGCCCTGGCCGACCTGGGCCTGGACGACGACACCTGCCGCCAGCTGGGCATCCGCCTGCACAAGGTGAACGTGGTGTGGCCGCTGGAAGCCACCATCACCCGCGATTTCGCCCAGGGCCTGCAGGAGATCCTGGTGGTGGAAGAGAAGCGCCAGGTCATCGAATACCAGCTGAAGGAAGAGCTTTACAACTGGCGGCCCGACGTGCGCCCCAACGTGCTGGGCAAATTCGACGAGGTGGAGGGCGACAGCTCGGGCGGCGAATGGAGCCAGGCCAACCCCAGCGGCAACTGGCTGCTGCGCGCCAATGCCGACCTGACGCCGGCCATCATCGCCCAGGCCATCGCCAAGCGACTGAAGAAACTGGGTGTCCCCGATGACATCGTGGCGCGCATGGACGCCCGCCTCGGCGTGCTGGAAGCCAAGGAGCGCGCCATGGCCACCGGTACCGTGGGCGGCGCTGACCGCCAGCCCTGGTTCTGCAGCGGCTGCCCGCACAACACCAGCACCAAGGTGCCCGAGGGCAGCCGGGCCATGGCCGGCATTGGCTGCCACTTCATGGCCACCTGGATGGACCGCGAGACCATCGGCTTCACCCAGATGGGCGGAGAAGGCACGCCCTGGATCGGCCAGGCCCACTTCAGCAAGCGGCCCCACATGTTCGCCAACCTGGGCGACGGCACGTTCTATCACTCAGGCAGCCTGGCCATCCGCCAAAGCATTGCCGCCGGGGTGAACATCACCTACAAGATCCTCTACAACGACGCGGTGGCCATGACCGGCGGCCAGCCGGTGGACGGCATCCTGACGGTGCCGCAGATGACCCGCGTGCTGGAGGCCGAAGGCGCGAAGCAGATCGTCATCGTGACTGACGACCCCGGCAAGTACAACGGCGCGCTGCAGCTGGCGCCGGGCGTGACGGTGCGCCACCGGGACGATCTGGACCAGGTGCAGCGTGAACTGCGCGAAGTGCCCGGCTGCAGCATCCTGATCTACGACCAGACCTGCGCCACCGAGAAGCGCCGCCGCCGCAAGCGCGGCAAGATGGTCGACCCGGCCAAGCGGGTGGTGATCAACGAACTGGTGTGTGAAGGCTGCGGTGACTGCGGCGTGCAGAGCAACTGCCTGAGCGTGGAGCCGCTGGAGACCGAATTCGGCCGCAAGCGCCAGATCAACCAGAACAGCTGCAACAAGGATTACTCCTGCACCAAGGGCTTCTGCCCCAGCTTCGTCACCGTGGAAGGCGGCCAGCTGAAGAAGCCGAAGAAGTCCACGCGGCCCGACCCGGCCACCCTGCCCGCCATTCCCGAGCCCGTGCTGCCACTGGCGCTGGACACTGCGGGCCGCGACCGGGCCTGGGGCATCGTGGTGGCGGGCGTCGGTGGCACCGGCGTCATCACCATCGGCCAGCTGCTGGGCATGGCCGCGCACCTGGAAGGCAAGGGCGTGGTCACGCAGGATTCAGCCGGCCTGGCGCAGAAGGGTGGCGCCACCTGGAGCCACATCCAGATCGCCCGCACGCCCGAGGCCATCCACACCACCAAGGTCGACACGGCCAAGGCCGATCTCGTGATCGCCTGCGACAACATCGTGGCCGCCGGCAAGGCCACGCTGGCGCTGATGCGCGAAGGCACCACCTACGTGGCGATGAACAGCCACGCCACGCCCACCGCCGCGTTTGTGAAGAGCGCCGACTGGCAGGCGCCCACCGCTGGCTGCGAGGCCGCGCTGGTGGGTGCCGTGGGCCGCAGCCAGCTGGGCGTGCTGGACGCCGAGCAGGTGGCGGTGCAGCTGCTGGGCGACAGCATCTATGCCAACCCACTGCTGCTGGGCTACGCCTGGCAGCAGGGCCGCGTGCCGCTGGGCCGCGCCGCGCTGCTGCGCGCCATCGAGCTGAATGGCACCCAGATCGAGAACAACCAGGCCGCCTTCGAATGGGGCCGCCGCTGCGCGCACGACCTGGCGGCGGTGCAGGCGCTGTTCAAGGCCGCGCAGGTCATCCAGTTCGTCAAGAAGCCGTCGCTGGACGACATGATCGCCAAGCGGGTCGACTTTCTCACCGGCTACCAGGATGCGGCCTATGCCGGCCAGTACGCCGACTTTGTCGCCCGCGTACGCCAGGCCGAGGGCGCGCTGAACAGCACCCGCCTGACCGAGGCGGTGGCCCGCTACCTGTTCAAGCTGATGGCCTACAAGGACGAGTACGAGGTGGCCCGGCTGCACACCGACGTGGCCTTCACCGCCAAGATCGCCGGCATGTTCGAGGGCGAATTGGGCAAGGACTACAAGCTGGTGCACCACCTGGCGCCGCCCATCCTGGGCAAGGTGGATGCGCAGGGCCAGCCAGTCAAGCAGGCCTTCGGGCCGTGGATGCGCAGCGCTTTCGGCCTGCTGGCCAAGCTGAAGGGCCTGCGCGGTGGCCCGCTGGACATCTTCGGCAAGACCGCGGAGCGCCGCACCGAGCGGGCGCTGATCGGCGAGTACCGCAGCACCATCGAGGAACTGCTGCGCGGGATGAATGCCACCAACCTGGACGCCGCACTGGAGATCGCCCGCCTGCCTGAAGACATCCGCGGCTATGGCCATGTGAAGGCGCGGCACCTGGCCGCCGTCAAGCCGAAGTGGGAACGGCTGCTGGCGCAGTGGCGGGCTGGCGGTGCACGTGCTGTAGCGTGATCCTGAATTTCTATTCATTTTCTATTCAGGCAGACTCTTCAAGCCATGCTTTCTGCCTCGGTGAAGGGCGGAATTTCGCAGGAAGGCTGTCGCGCAGGATGCCAGAACCGGCGCTCCTGATAGGCGCTGTTTCTCATTCATCAGCGACCCCGAACTCACCGATCAACTCGTCCTGCTGACCGAACTGAGTCGCCGTGGTGTGGCCAGCTCGGCCCAGTTGCAGCAGCTGCTGGGCAAGAGCCAGCCCACGCTGTCGCGGCTGCTGTCACGCCTGGCCCGGCAGCAGCTGGCGCTGGGCCAGCCGCCGCTGGTGGTGCTGGGCCGTCAGCGCAGCGCCCGCTATGCACTGGCCCAGCCGCTGCTGGGTCTGCCGGGCCAGCAGCCGCTGTTCTGGACGGACGAGTCCGGCCAGCGCCAGGCATGGGGCCAGCTCACGCACCTGGGCGGTGAACGCCTGCACCTGCAGGCCGACGGCATCGATCTGCTGGCCGCAGGCCGCCTGCCGTGGCTGCTGGCGCCCATGCGCCTGCAAGGCTTTCTGGGGCGCTTGTGGGCGCGCAGCGTGCTGGCGGCAGGCTATGACGCCAACCTCGAGCGTTGGCGGATCGCCCAGCTGCTGGCATTGCTGTTGCGCCAGGTGCACGACCTGCCCGGTGCCGTTGCGCTGGGCGATCTGACGGCACCCGCCCAGCCCCAGGCGCCGGCCGATCCCGCGGCGCTGCCGGCCTTTCTGGACGCCCAGGCCCTGGCGGTGGCAAAGCACCCTGCCGGCGGGCTCGTCGGCCGGCGGTGAGCAAGCCAAGTTCCTGTGTGCCGGCGTCACGGATGGTGGGCAGGCGCACTGGCTGGTGAAGTTCTCGCCACCGCTGGGCACGCCGTTTGGCGACCGCTGGTCGATCCTGCTGCAGGCCGAAGCCTTGGCGCTGCAGGTGCTGGCCGCGCACGGCGTGCCGGTGGCCGACGCCCGGATCCTGTGCAGCGACCAACGCACCGACCTGATCAGCACACGATACGACCGCATCGGGACGGCAGGGGCCCGCCACGTGGTGCCGCTGGATGCCGTGCACGACGCCTTCGTGCCCGGGCCGCGGCGCGACTGGGCGGCCACTTGCCAGGCCTTGGCAGCGCAGCGCCGGCTGCCTGTCGACGCAGCGGCCCAGGCCAGCGCCCTGCTCCAGTTCGGCCGCCTCATCGGCAACACCGACATGCACTTCGGCAACCTGAGCCTGGTGGTGGGCAGCCCGGCGGATGCCGCCCGCGGCCGCTTCAGCCTGGCACCGGTCTATGACATGCTGCCGATGCGCTGGCGACCTGATGTGCAGAGCGGAGAGCTCGACTGGCTGCCGTTCACGCCCGACGCCAGGGATCTGGCCAGCGCCGCACGGCCGGTGGCGTTGCAGTTCTGGCAGCGGGCGCACGACCTGCCGGCCGCACCGCTCGGTTTCAGGCAACTGGCCGCGGCGATGGCACAGCGCCTGGCCGACGCCGGCTGACGCAGGCCCGTCAGCCAGCGTTCTTGCCGCTGTACATGCCCTCGATCATGTTGGCGTACTTCTTGTTGATCAGCGAGCGCTTGAGCTTCATCGTCGGCGTCAGCTCTTCGTCTTCGGCCGTCAGGCGCTGCTCGATCAGGCGGAACTGCTTGATCTGCTCGACACGGGCGAACTGCTTGTTCACCTTGTTGATCTCTTCGTCGATCAGGGCCTGCACTTCGGCGCTGCGGCACAGGCTCTTGAAGTCGCTGAACTGCACGTCGCGGTCCTGCGCCCACTGGGCCACGTTGTCTTCGTCGATCATCACCA
>JAGOBT010000083.1:5081-9532 GCA_017999135.1 Burkholderiaceae bacterium | reverse complement strand
GCCGACGACGTGTTCAAGGCCAGCGACTACCGCATCAGCCCGTTCGAGCTGGAGAGCGTGCTGATCGAGCACCCGGCAGTGGCCGAGGCCGCGGTGGTGCCGTCGCCCGACGCGCTGAAGCTGGCCGTGCCCAAGGCCTTCGTCACCCTGGCCGCCGGCCATGCGGCCGACGAGGCCACGGCGCAGGACATCCTCGACTTCTGCCGCGAGAAGCTGGCGCCGTACAAGCGCATCCGCCGCCTGCAGTTCACCGACCTGCCCAAGACCATCAGCGGCAAGATCCGCCGGGTGGAACTGCGCCGCGCCGAAGAGGCCCGCGCCATGCCGCCAGTGCCGGGGGACGGCGAGTACTTCGCCTGATGGGCTTGCTGGGCTTCGGCGCCGCCCAGCTGGCGGCCATCGGCGCCATTGCGCTGGTGGCCTTCGTGGTGCGCGGGGTGTCGGGCTTCGGCTCGGCGATGGTGGGCATCGGCGGCCTGAGCCTGCTGCTGCCGCCGCAGCAGGTGGTGCCGGCCTTCCTGGCGCTGGAACTGCTGACCACCGCCCACCTGCTGCCCGGCGTGTGGCGGCAGATCGACTGGCAAAGCCTGCGCTGGGTCATCGGCGGCTGCCTGCTGGCCACGCCGCTGGGGCTGACCCTGCTGGCCGGGCTGGATGCCGGCACCATGCGGCTGCTGGTGTCGCTGTGCCTGCTGGGCATCGCCACGCTGATGCTGAGCGGCCTGGCGGCGCGGCTGACGCCGAAGCAGACGCCGGGCCCGCTGGGCGCGCTGGCCGTGGGCGCGGTGTCGGGCGCGCTGAACGGTGCGGTGGGCATCAGCGGGCCGCCGGCCATCGTCTTCTACTTCGCCACCACGGCGGTGGCCACCAGCCGGGCCACGCTGATCGCCTACTTCCTGTTCACCGATGTGTGGGCCCTGGCGCTGGCCGGCGGTGCCGGGCTGCTGACCGAAGCCGCCCTGCCGCTGATCACCGTGGCCTTGCCGTTCTCGCTGGCCGGCATCTGGCTGGGGCAGCGGCTGTACCTGCGGCTCAGCGACGACCAGATGCGCCGGCTGGTGTGGACACTGCTGGCCGTGCTGGGCGCCGTGGGGCTGGCCCAATCCCTGCACCGCATGCTCACCCCATGATCGACCTGTTCAGCCCCAGCTATGCCGATGCACGCGCCACCTGGCTGGCGCTGGCCGCCGCCCGCGGGCTGGCGGTCGAGAGCCACCTGCACCCGCTGCGCGGCCCGCAGGGCGAGGTGCTGGCCATGGACGTGGTGCGCGACGGCCCCGCCGATGCCGAGAACCTGCTGCTGACCACCAGCGCCGTGCATGGCGTCGAGGGCCATGGCGGCTGCGGCATCCAGGCCGGGCTGCTGCAGGTGGGCGAATCACTGCGCACGTTGGCCGGGCCGCACACCGCGCTGCTGCATGTGCATGCTGTCAACCCGCACGGCTTTGCCCACGGACGGCGGGTCAATGAAGACAACATCGACCTGAACCGCAACTTCATTCACTTCAGCCAGCCACTGCCCGACCACCCCGACTACGCCGCGGTGCACGCCCTGCTGCTGCCGGCCACCTGGCCACCCACGGCGCAGAACGAAGCCGCACTGCAGGCGCAGCTGGATGCGATGGGCCCGCGCCGGGCGCAGATGGCCATCACCCGCGGCCAGCACAGCCACCCCGGCGGGCTGTACTTCGGCGGCCTGGCGCCGGCCTGGAGCAACACCACCTTCCGCGCCGTGCTGCAGCGGCATGCGGCCGGCTGCCGCCACCTGGCCTGGATCGACCTGCACTCGGGCCTGGGCCCGTCGGGCGTGGGCGAACGCATCTTTGCCAGCTTCGACACCGGCGCGGCGCTGGCACGTGCGCGCCAGTGGTGGGGCGACGGGGTCACCTCGGTGCACACCGGCAGTTCCACCAGCATCCCGATGACCGGGCCGATCCAGGCGGCGGTGGACAGCGCCTGCCCGCACGCGGCCTACACCGGCATCTGCCTGGAGTTCGGCACCGTGCCGCTGCCGCAGATGATCGGGGCGCTGCGCGCCGACCACTGGCTGCACCAGCACCCCGAGGCCGATGCCGCGCTGGCCAGCGCCATCCGGCAGCAGATCCGCACGGCCTTCTACACCGACACGCCAGTCTGGAAGCAGGCCTTGTGGACACAGGGCCTGCAGGCCACGCAGCAGGCCCTGGCGGGCCTGGCTGGCTGACCCCAACTCGGTTCTCTGCAGCGCTGCAGCCACCGGCTGCAACGCCGCCAGCATGTCCCGCACTGGACACACCGCCCGCGGGTTAGCGAGGTTCCAGCAATCCGTTTGTCGGACAAAGATCGCGCTCCACAATCAGTGGGTCGATCGGAGTTGGCAGATGGACGCCCAGACCGGGGCCGAGGTGTTCCAGCGCGTGGTGGTCGAGCCGGCCTACAAGACGGTGTCGGCGGCCATCGAGCGCGCCATCCTCGACGGCGCACTGCGCCCCGGTGCCGCCCTGCCCACCGAGCAGGAACTGGCAGACCGCTTTGGCGTGCACCGCAGCACCGTGCGCGAGGCCATCCGCCAGGTCGAGCAGGAAGGCCTGCTGCAGCGGCGTGAAGGCCGCCGCCTGTTCGTCTGCCTGCCCGGCGTGCACGACCTCGCGCCGCGCGCCACCCGCCTGCTGCTGCTGCACCAGACCACCTTCCAGGAACTGTGGGACGTGGCCCTGACACTGGAGCCGCTGGCCGCCCGCCTGGCCGCCAGCCAGGCCACCGACGACGACCTGGCCCAGTTGCAGGCCAACATCGATGCCAGCGCCGCCGAGACCCGCCTGCCCGCGCTGGTGGCGCTGGACATGGAGTTCCACGCCCTGGTGGGTCGCGCCAGCCACAACCGCGCGCTGATGCTGGCGCGCGAGCCGGTGGGCCTGCTCTACAACCCCACGCTGCAGCAGATCTTCCAGCGGCTGCCGCAGGCCAGCACCCGCAACCTGGCGGCCCACCAGCACACGCTGGACGCGCTGCGCGCCCGTGATGCCGATGCCGCAGCCGAGTGGACGCGCAAGCACATGGTCGATTTTCAACGCGGCTTCGCGATGGCCGGGCTCAGCATGCGCACGCCCATCGCCCAGCCGACCTAATGCCCGATCCGGGCGACTTCCCAGGAGACAACCCAAGACCCGTTCCAACGCACCGAAGTCATCCCGCAAGGGCCTGGGCGCGCTGCGCCTGCTGGCCGCTGCCGCCGCGGTGTGCGCCGCGACCGGCGCCCAGGCGCAGGAGACCTTCAAGGTCGGCATCGTCAGCTTCCTGTCGGGCCAAGCGGCCGAAAGCTTCGGCATCCCGGCCGTCAACGGCGCCAAGGTGCTGCTGGACGCCTTCAACAAGGGCGCCGCACCCGCGCCCTACAACAAGGTGGGCTTCGGCGGCATGAAGCTGGAATTCGTCTACGTGGACGAAGCCGGCGGCGCCACCAAGCAGGTGCAGGAACTGAAGACCCTGTACGACCGCGAGAAGGTGGATGCGGTGCTGGGCTATGTGTCCTCGGGCGACTGCCTGGCCGTGGCGCCAGCGGCCGAGGAGATGAAGAAGTTCCTGATCCTCTATGACTGCGGCACGCCCCGCATCTTCGAGGACAACAAGTTCCAGTACGTGTTCCGCACCGCCAGCCACGGCGCCATGGACAACGTGGCCCTGGCGCGCTACCTGAAGGCCAAGAACATCAAGGCCGACAGCTTCAACATGATCAACCAGGACTACGCCTGGGGCCAGGATTCGAAGAAGGACTTCGCCGGCGCGATGGGCAAGCTGTTCCCCAATGCCAAGCAGGGCGAGGACCAGCTGCCCAAGTTCGGCGCCGGCCAGTACGGCACCGAGATCTCGGCCCTGATGGCCAAGCCCGCCGACGTGACCCACAGCAGCCTGTGGGGCGGCGACCTGCAGGCCTTCATCCTGCAGGCCGGCCCGCGCGGCCTGTTCAAGCGCACCCAGCTGCTGCTGTCGGCCGGCGACCATGTGCTGCCCGGCCTGGGCGAGAAGATGCCCGACGGCGTGATCCTGGGCGCCCGCGGTGCCTATGGCCACATGTCGCCCAAGAGCGCGCTCAACGACTGGTGGTGGGACCTGTACAGCAAGGCCTACAACGTCTACCCGGTGCAAGCCCCGTACCGCATGGTGCAAGGCCTGCTGGGCCTGAAGCTGGCGGCCGAGAAGGCCATGGCCGCCAACGGCGGCAAGAAGCCCACGCCCGAGCAGCTGGCCGCGGCGATGCGCAATTCGGAATGGGATTCGCCCGCCGGCCGCATCAAGATGGCGCTGGGCGGTGGCCACCAGGCGATTCAAGACACTGCCATCGGCCGCACCAAGTACGACGCCGCCAAGAAGATGGTGATGATCGAGGACATCGTGCGCTTCCCGGCCGAGTGCGTGAACCCGCCGGCCAACATGGACGCCGAGAACTGGATCAAGGCCGGCTTCCCGGGCGC
>JAGOBT010000083.1:0-4981 GCA_017999135.1 Burkholderiaceae bacterium | reverse complement strand
GCTTGTCACCATCCTGATCGACGGCCTGACCTATGCGTCATGGCTGTTCATCGTCGCGCTCGGGCTCACGCTGGTGTTCGGCGTGCTCAAGATCCTGAACATCGCGCATGGCAGTTTCTATGCGCTGGGCGCCTATGGCGCGGCCACCATGGTGGCCTGGTTCGCGAGCATGCAGTTCGCGCCCTGGCTGTCCCTGGTGGCCATGCTGCTGGCGGCGGTTGTCATCGCGGCCATCGTCGCGCCACTGACCGAGCGCGGCCTGCTGCGCTTCTTCTACGGCCGCGACGAGGTGCTGCTGGTGCTGACCACCAACGCCCTGTTCCTGATCATGGAAGACCTGACCAAGCTGATCTGGGGCGCCAACCCGTACTTCGTCTCCGAGCCGTACGCGCTGTTCGGCAATGTCGACGTTGGCGTGCAAAGCTATGTGGGCTACGACTTCATGCTGGTGGGCCTGGCCGTCACCGTGGGCCTGGCGGTGTGGTACGGCCTGAACCGCACCCGCCAGGGCAAGATCGTGCTGGCGGTGATCCACAGCCCCGAGGTGGCCGCCAGCATGGGCGTGAACGTCTCGCGGGTGTACATGGTGGCGTTCTCGATCGGCATCTTCCTGGCCGCGCTGGGCGGCGCCTTCACCGCGCCGATGATCTCGGTGCAGCCGGGCGTGTCGGTGGGCGTGATCATCCTGTCGTTCGCGGTGGTCATCATCGGCGGGCTGGGCAGCATCGAGGGCGCCGCCATCGGCGCGCTGATCGTCGGCATGGCCCGCTCGGTGGCGGTGCACACCGCGCCGGTGGCCGAGCTGTTCGCCATCTACCTGGTGATGGCGGTGGTGCTGATGTTCCGGCCCGAGGGCCTGTTCCAGCGCATCCAGGCAAGAAAGATCTAGAACATGGACCACCCCCTACGCGCTTCGCGCGCCCCCTCAAGGGGGCAACGCCAGCAGCCCGGCAAAGCCGGTTCTGCGGCGTTCGCTGGACACGGCCGAACCCTCGGCCTCGGCTTGGCCTTCTGCGCCGCGCTGTGCATCGCCGGCCTGTTCGCGCCCAAGTGGCTCACCTTCCTGGTCACCATGGCTGCTGCCAACGGCCTGGTGTCGCTAGGCATCGTGGGCCTGATGCGCGGCGGCGTGGTGCCGTTCGGCCAGGGCATGATGCTGGCGCTGGGCGGCTATGCCGCCGCGCTGAGCTTCAACCACCTGGGCATCACCGACATCCTGCTGCTCACGGTGGGTGGCGGGGCGGTGGCCGCACTGGTGGCCGCGCCCTTCGCGCCGCTGCTGTCGCGCTACCGCGGCATCTTCTTCGCCATGCTGACGCTGGCGCTGTCAATGGTGCTGTACGGCCTGCTGATGAAACTGACCATCCTGGGCGGCAGCGACGGCTTCAACGTCGGCCGGCCCACGCTGCTGGGCCAGAAGCTGCCCGACAGCCACAGCGGCTACATCATGTTCGTGGTGGCGGTGGTGCTGGCCACGGTGATGGCGCTGCTGGCACGCATCTACTTCGACAGCACCCGCGGCCTGGTGACCCTGGCCGTGCGCGAGAACGAGCTGCGGGTGGAATACCTCGGCGGGTCGGTGCGCCAGGCGATGACCATCAACTTCATCCTGGCCGCGTTCTGCGGCGGCATGGGCGGGGCGCTGGCGGTGCTGGCGCTGGGCCACATCGAGCCCAACTTCAGCTTCTGGACGACCTCGGGCGAGTTCGTCTTCGTCGCCATCCTGGCCGGCTGGCAGAGCGTGGCCGCGGTGTTCGTGGCCAGCACGGTGCTGGAGGTGGTGCGCAGCTTCTCCAGTGCCTACTTCCCCAACACCTGGCAGCTGGTGCTGGGCCTGTTCCTGCTGTTCGTGATCCGCTTCCTGCCGGGCGGCATTGGCTCGCTGTGGATGAAGGGAAAGACCCCATGACGCTGCTTCTCGACGCCCGCGGCCTGCAGAAGCGCTTCGGCGCGGTGGTGGCCGCCAGCGACGTCAACATCGCGGTGCAGGCCGGCGAGCGTGTCAGCCTGATCGGCAGCAACGGCGCGGGCAAGACCACCTTCGTCAACATGGTCACGGGCTACCTGAAGCCCGACGAGGGCCGCATCACGCTGGACGGACAGGACATCACGCCGCTGGCGCCGCGGGCCATCACCCACCTGGGCGTGGCGCGCTCGTTCCAGATCCCGCAGCTCTACGGTGCGCTCAGCGCGCTCGACAACATGTTGGTGGCCAATGCCTGCCACGACCGCCGGCTGAGCTTCTGGCAGCCCGCACGCCGGCCCGAGGCCATCGCCCGCGCCGAGCAGCTGCTGCAGCGCTTCGGCCTGATCGACCACCGCGACCGCCGCGTGTCCGAGCTGCCCGGCGGCGTGCGCAAGCTGCTGGACATCGCGATGGCGCTGACCGGCCACCCCAAGCTGCTGCTGCTGGACGAGCCCACCAGCGGCGTGTCGGCGGAAGAGAAGTTCCCGATGATGGCCACCATCATGGACGCGCTGGGCCAGGAGGTGAACACCACCGTGCTGTTCGTCGAACATGACATGGACATCGTCGAGCGCCATGCCAGCCGGGTGATCGCGTTCTACGCCGGCCGGGTGATCGCCGACGACACCCCGGCCGTGGCCCTGGCCACCGACGATGTGCGCCGCTATGTCACCGGCGAACTGCTGGCCGAATGAGAGGCGCCCAGACATGCTGAAGATCGAAGGCATCCACGTGTCCATCCAGTCGGTGGTGGCGCTGCGCGGGCTGAGCCTGACGGTGGCCGACGGCACCATGGTCGGGCTGATCGGCCGCAACGGCGCCGGCAAGACCACCACCTTGCGCACGGTGATGGGCCACCTCGCGCCGAGCCAGGGCCGCATCCACTTTGCCGGCCAGGACCTGGCCACCCTGCCCAAGCATGCCCGCGCCGAACTGGGCATCGGCTACATGCCCGAAGACCGTGGCCTGGTGCCCGAGCTGACGGTGGAAGAGAACATCCTGGTGCCGGTGTGGGTGAACAAGTCGCTGAAGGTCGACCAGCGCCTGGCTCTGGTCTACAAGGTGCTGCCCGAACTGCTGGAGATGAAGGACCGGCGCGCGCTGCTGCTGTCCGGCGGCCAGCAGAAGCTGGTGGCGCTGGCGCGCGCGCTGGCGGTGGGCACCCGCCTGCTGCTGCTGGACGAACCCTTCGAAGGCGTGGCCCCGGCGCTGAGCAAGCGGCTGGGCGAGGTGATCGCCGGGCTCAAGGGCACCGAGATCTCGGTGCTGATCGCGCAGAGCGACCTCAACCACTCGCGCAAGCTGGTGGACGCGGAATTCACCATCGAACGCGGGGCGAACGTCGCCCCCGGCGTGGCAGCGCACTGATCGGCCCGACGATGCAAGACCATTGGCAAGGCTGCCCCGTGCCGCCAATGCGGCACGAGGCCTGGTTCGGCGACCGCGTGGTGGCCACCTTCCACCCGCGGCCGGCCAGCGTGTGGGCGATGTTCGCCGGTGCGGCGCAGCGCACGCCACAGGCCGAGGCGCTGGTGTGCGGCACAACGCGCCTGACCTATGCCGATTGCGACGCGGCCAGCGCGCGGCTGTGCGCCGGGTTGGCGTCGCAAGGCATCCACCCGGGCGACCGGGTGCTGCTGTTCATCGACAACCGGCCCGAGTTCGTGCTGGCGCTGCTGGCGCTGCAGCGCCTGGGCGCCATCGCCGTGCCGGTGGGCGTGCGCGAGCAGCGGCCCGGCCTGGCCTACATCGCCCGGCAGTGCGGCGCCGCGGCCATCCTGATCGACGCCCACCTGGCTGACCGCGCCCCCCGCGGCGACGAGGCGCCCGACCTGCGCCTGCACATCAGCGTCGGGGACGCCGCCGCTGGTGCGCCCGGCTTCCAGCCGCTGGCTCCGCTGCTGGCCTGCACCGATGCGCCACCGCCGCCCCACCAGCCCGGCGAGCATGACGTGGCGGTGATCCTCTACACCTCGGGCACCACCGGCCACCCCAAGGGCGCGATGCTGACGCACGCCAACATCGTGCACTCGGTGCTGCACTACCAGGCGGGCATGCGGCTGCACACGGCCGGGCCCGGCACGCCGGGCGAGCGCTCGGCCCTGGTGGTGCCGGCCAGCCATGTCACCGGCCTGGTGGCGGTGATCCTGACCATGCTGCACCTGGGCGGCTGCGTGGTGGTGGTGCCGGCCTTCAAGGCCGACAGCACCATCGCGCTGCTGGCGGCCGAGCGCATCAGCCACGCCATCATGGTGCCGGCGATGTACAACCTGTGCCTGATGCAGCCGGGCTTCGCCACCGCCGATCTGTCGGCCTGGCGCATCGGCGGCTATGGCGGGGCGCCGATGCCGGTGGCCACCATCGACGCGCTGGCCGCGCGCCTGCCGCAGCTGACGCTGGTGAACGCCTACGGTGCCACCGAGACCACGTCGCCGACCACGATGATCCCCATGGGCCAGACCCGCGGCCATGCCGACACCGTGGGCGTGCCCTTGCCCGCAGCCCGGGTGACCGTGATGGACGACGATGGCCACGAAGTGCCGGTCGGCACCACGGGCGAGCTGTGGATCGCCGGCCCGATGGTGGTGCCCGGCTACTGGGCCAACCCGGAGGCCACGGCGGCGTCCTTCACCGCCGGCTGGTGGCATTCGGGCGACCTGGGCTCGGTCGACGCCGAGGGCTATGTGCGCGTGTTCGACCGCAAGAAGGACATGCTCAACCGCGGCGGCTACAAGATCTATTCGGTCGAGGTCGAGAACGTGCTGATGGCCTGGCCCGGCATGGTGGAGGCCGCCATCGTCGGCCAACCCTGCCCGGTGCTGGGCGAGCGGGTGCATGCCTTCGTGCACGTGGCCGCAGGCAGCGCCGCGGCAGGCGACAGCGCCGCTCTGCAGGCCCACTGCGCCGCCCGGCTGGCCGACTACAAGGTGCCCGAGCGCATCACCTGGTGCGCCGACCCGCTGCCGCGCAATGCCAACGGCAAGCTGATGAAGCGGCTGCTGCGCGAGCGCTTGC
>JAGOBT010000614.1 GCA_017999135.1 Burkholderiaceae bacterium | reverse complement strand
TTGGGCGTCGCAGCGGTCGCGATAATGCGCCGATGAGCTCCGCCTACCTGTGGATCCAGGCCTTCCACATCGTCTTCGTGTCCAGCTGGTTTGCCGGGCTGTTCTACCTGCCGCGCATCCTGGTCAACCTGGCCATGGTGCCGGCCGATAGCCACGCCGAGCGCGAGCGCCTGCTGCTGATGGGCCGCAAGCTGTACAAGTTCGCCAACATCCTGATGCTGGTGGCGCTGGCGCTGGGCACCTGGCTGTGGCTGGGCTACGGTGCCGGCCGCTTCGCAGGCACCGGCTGGCTGCATGCCAAGCTGGCCCTGGTGGTGGTGGTGATCGGCTACCAGCATGTCTGCCGTGGCCATCTGCGCCGCTTCGAGCAGTCGGCCAACCAGCGCAGCCACAAGTGGTTCCGGGTGTTCAACGAGGTGTCGGTGCTGCTGTTCATCGGCATCGTGGTGCTGGCCGTCGTCAAGCCGTTCTAGTGCGGAGCGCCCAGCGTTGCGGGCCCAGCCATCCGGTGACCGCAGTTCGGCCGTGCCGCTGGCCTGGGCCTGGGCCGGGCTGATCGTCTACGCCAGCCTGTTTCCGTTCGAAGGATGGCGCTGGCCGCCGGGCATGCCGGTCTGGCAACTGCCGCACCTGCCCTGGCCGCGCTACTTCATCCCGTTCGACATCACCGGCAACCTGCTGGCCTATGCGCCGCTGGGTGGGCTGGTGGCGCTGGCCCAGTTGCGCCACGGCCGCCCGGCATGGGCTGCCGTGGCCACGGGCGTGCTGCTGGGGGCCGGCTTGTCGTACGCGCTGGAGATCACCCAGCAACTGCTGCCGCCGCGGGTGCCGTCGCTGCTGGACTGGGTGCTCAATGCGGCCGGCGCCACGCTGGGCGCACTGCTGGCAGGGTTGGCCCATGTGCTGGGCCTGCTGCGGCGCTGGCAGGCCGCCCGCGAGCGTTGGCTGGAGCGTGGCAACGCCGGCGCGCTGGCGCTGCTGGTGTTGTGGCCGGTGGCGCTGCTGTTTCCCACGCCGGTGCCGCTGGGCCTGGGCCAGGTGGGCGAGGTGCTGCGAGATGCGCTGGCGGCCTGGCTGGTCGACGTGCCCTGGGCGCAGCCAGTGTCCGACTGGCTGGTGCCACCGCTGGCCGCACAGCCACCGCTCACGCCCCAGGCCGAGGCCATGGCGGTGATGCTGGGCCTGCTGTCGCCATGCCTGCTGGCCTTTGCCGCGGCGCGGCCGGGCTGGCGCCGGCTGGGGTTGGCGCTGGGCGCGGCGTGCATGGCGGTGGGCGCGACCACGCTGTCGACGGTGCTGAACTTCGGCCCCGACCACGCGCTGGCCTGGCGCACCCCCGGCACGCTGGCGGCGATGGGCGTGGCCCTGCTGCTGGCGCTGGCCGCGCTGTGGCTGCGGCCGCGCCTGGCCGGCGCGCTGGCCCTGGTGGCCTTGAGCGGCCTGGTGGTGCTGGTGCATGGCGCGCCCACCGATCCGTACTTTGCCGACAGCCTGCAGGGCTGGGAGCAGGGCCGCTTCGTGCGCTTCCATGGCGTGGCGCAGTGGCTGGGCTGGCTGTGGCCGTACGCCGCCATGGCCTGGCTGCTGGCGCGCACCGGCCGGCGCTGACCTGCGATGGCGCGCCCAGGGTTTCCCCGGGCGCTCTCTACAATCCCGGGCCCATGAGCTATTACAAGCACCACATCTTCTTCTGCCTCAACCAGCGCAGCAACGGCGAGGCCTGTTGTGCCGACCTGGGCGCGCAGGCCGGCTTCGACCATTGCAAGAAGCAGGTCAAGACCGCCGGCCTGGCCGGCGCGGGTGGTGTACGCGTCAACAAGGCAGGGTGCCTCGACCGGTGCGCCGGTGGCCCGGTGGCCGTGGTCTACCCCGACGAGACCTGGTACACCTTTGTCGACAACGCCGACATCGACGAGATCGTCGAATCGCACCTGAAGCACGGCAAGCCGGTCGAGCGCCTGCGCCTTGCGCCTGACGTCGGTCGTTAGTCATGGCCCACCCCCTACGCGCTTCGCGCGCCCCCTCAAGGGGGCAACGCCAGTGGCCCGGCGAAGCCGGCTCCACGGCGTTCGCTGGCTTCAAGGCATGAAGTCCGACACGCAGCGCGCCACCATCGCCGGCCCCGCCGGCGCGCTGGAATGCGCCACCGACGTGCCCGCCGGCCTGCCGCGCGGCACGGTGGTGCTGTGCCATCCGCACCCGCAGTTCGGCGGCACGCTGGACAACAAGGTGGTGCAGACACTGGCGCGCGCCTTCCTGCAACTGGGCTACCGCGCGGTGCGCTTCAACTTCCGCGGCGTTGGCGGCTCGGCCGGCGGCTGGGACGCAGGCCGCGGCGAGATCGACGACGCGCTGGCCGTCATCGCCGCCGAGCGCGCCGCCCACCCCGGCCTGCCGCTGGCGCTGGGCGGTTTCTCCTTCGGCGGCTTCGTCGCGGCCCAGGCGGCCGACCGGCTGCAGGCCGCTGCCCGGCCGGTCGAGCGCCTGGTGCTGGTCGCACCGGCCACCAGCCGTTTTCCGATGCCGGCCACGGTGGCGCCCGACACCCTGCTGGTGCACGGCGAGGCCGACGACGTGGTGCCCCTGGCATCCACGCTCGACTGGGC
>JAGOBT010000613.1 GCA_017999135.1 Burkholderiaceae bacterium | reverse complement strand
GCGCGGGGTCACTTCGTCACCCGCTCGTTGTGCATCAGCGCCGCGCCCACCGCATTCGGCACGAAGGCCAGCGCCTGGCCGGCGGCCGACAGCAGCAGGCCGGTGCCCAGTGCGGTGACGGTGACCACCGTGCCGGCTGCCAGCGATGCGCCGCCGGCCGCCTGGCCGGCCAGCCGCAGACTGGCGCGGGCGCCGTCGGACGCACGCTGCAGCACCCACACCGTGCCCTCGGCGCTGGCCTCCACCGCCACCACGCTGAGCTGGGCGCCGCCGGACAGCAGCGCCACCGGCGCGGCCACCACCACGGCCACCGGCAGCGCCGACAGCGCACTGGCCGCGGCCGAGGCATCCGCCGCACGGGCCTGCAACGGGGCGGCCAGCAGCAGGGCGCTGGCCAGGCCGGCGCACAGCGCGCGGCGCAGAGGGGTGGAGGCGTGAGGCATGGCGGCGGGGTGGTGTCTGAACATGGCTGAATGCTGCCGCCAATTGCGCCGCAGTTCAATCTACCGATTCGAAGTTGCGTGAAGTTGCATGAAAGGTATCGCCTAACGATACCATCTGGACCATGTCCACCACGGCCAGCCTGGTGCAGGTACTCAAGGCCGAGCTCAAGCGCGCCGGCATCACCTATGCCGCGCTGGCGCGTGAACTGGGCCTGGCCGAGTCCAGCGTCAAGCGCATGCTGGCCCGCGGCGACATGCCGCTGGCGCGGGTGGACGCGATCTGCCGGGTGCTGAAGACCGACTTCGCCGAACTGGCCCGCCAGGTGGCCGAGTCGCAGGCCCAGCGGCCGATGCTCAGCGCCGCGCAGGAAGCCGCCGTGGTGGCCGACCCGCGCCTGCTGCTGCTGGCGCTGTGCGTGCTGAGCCAGTGGACGGCGGCGCAGATCACCGCCACCTACCGCCTGACCGAGGCCGAATGCGTGGCCGGCCTGGCGCGGCTGGACGCACTGGGCCTGATCGAGCTGCGTGCCGGCAACCGCTACCGGCTGCGCGTGACCAAGACGCTGCGCTGGCGCCCCGACGGCCCGCTGATGCAGTACTTCCGCCAGACCGTGGTGGACGATTTCTTCCAGGGCCGCTTCGATGGCGACGACGAACTGCTGATGCTGGTGCACGGCCAGGTCAGCGCGCCGATGGCCCGGGTCTTCAACGCCCGCCTGCAACGCGTGGCCCAGGACTTTGCCGAGCAGCACCTGGCCGACCAGCGCCTGCCGCCGGACCAGAAGCGCCCCTTCACCGTGCTGGTGGCGCAGCGCAGCTGGCTGTTGGCCGGCCTGCGCGACTTCCGCCGCCAGCCCGACGGCCCGGTGGTCGCCCCCGTGCCGGGTGACGGCGGCGGCCGGAGCTGACAATCGCCGCCTTCCCTCCGCCTTCCCCTTCAAGGACCCGACACCATGCCGAATGACAGCCTGCTGGCCAGCCTGGTCGCCAAGGTGGGCGATGCCGCCATCCTGTGGCGCCGCTTGCAGGGGCCGGTGCCGGCCCAGGCGGTGGGCACCGCGCCCACCATCCCGGCGGCCAGGCCGCAGGGCAGCATCCCCACGCTGAAGATGCCCACTGCCCAGGGCTGGGCCGCCGGGCAGTTGCCCAGCACCGCGCCGGGCCTGCGTGCAAACGCCTTCGCCACCGGCCTGAAGCACCCGCGCTGGCTGCAGGTGCTGCCCAACGGCGACGTGACGGTGGCCGAGGCGCTGTTCGAGCCCGGCCCGGTGAAGACGCTGTTCGGCCACGCGATGGTGGCCACCATGCGCCGCGCCGCCGCCGTGGGCCCCAGCCCCAACCGCATCACCCTGCTGCGTGACGCCGACGGCGACGGCATCGCCGAGCAGCGCCATGTGCTGCTGGACGGCCTGCAGCAGCCCTTCGGCATGGCGCTGGTCGACGGCCAGTTCTACGTCGGCAACACCAACGGCGTGGTGGCCTTCCCGTACGCCGACGGCGACACCCGCATCACCGCGCCGGGCCGCCCGCTGTGCAAGTTCCGCTCCAACGGCCACTGGACACGCAGCCTGCTGGCCAGCCCCGACGGCCGCAAGCTGTATGCCGGCGTGGGCTCGCTCAGCAACATCGGCGACATGGGGATGGAACTGGAACAAGGCCGCGCCTGCGTCTATGAGCTGGACCTGCAGACCGGCGAGCGCCGCACCTTTGCCAGCGGCCTGCGCAACCCGGTGGGCCTGGCCTGGGAGCCCACCACTGGCGCGCTGTGGACGGTGGTCAACGAGCGCGACGGCCTGGGCGATGAGACCCCGCCCGACTACCTGACCCGCGTGCAGGACGGCGGCTTCTACGGCTGGCCCTACTGCTACTGGGGCCGCACGGTGGACGACCGCGTGCCGCAGGACGCGGCCGGTGTGGCGCAACTTGTGGCCAGCGCCATCACGCCCGACTACGCGCTGGGTGGCCACACCGCCAGCCTGGGCCTGTGCTGGATGCCGGCCGGCACCTTCCCCGGCTGGCCAGAGGGCATGGCCATCGGCCAGCACGGCTCGTGGAACCGCAGCGTGCTCAGCGGCTACAAGGTGGTGTTCGTGCCCTTCGCCGATGGCAAGCCGGCGGGCCCGCCGCGCGACATCCTGGGCGGCTTTCTGGCGCCGGATGAATCGGT
>JAGOBT010000612.1 GCA_017999135.1 Burkholderiaceae bacterium | reverse complement strand
TTCACCCCCGCCGTGGCCCCTGGCGCAGCCTGGATCCAGCTGGGGCGCCAGCGTGGAATTCGAGATGGCCGCGATCAATATCAACAATCTACAATGTATGTATCTTACTTGTGTTGCCTCCCATGCCTCTGCCCACTGCCAATGCCACCCATGCAGGTGCGCGGGCCTCGCCGGTGGCCGACCTGAAGGCCCGTGCCGGCGACGCCGCCTTGCTGCTGAAGGCACTGGCCAACCCCGACCGTCTGCTGCTGCTGTGCCAGCTGGTGGAAGGCGAGCGCTGTGTCGGTGATCTGGGCGCCGCCACTGGCATCGGCCAGCCATCGCTCTCACAGCAGCTGGGCGTGCTGCGCGCCGAGCAGCTGGTGGAGACCCGCCGCGACGGCCAGCGTGTTTTCTACCGTGTCACCTCCCCCGCCGCGCTGGCGCTGCTGCGCACGCTGCACGGCCTGTTCTGCCCCACCACCCTGACGGACCCCGCATGACCATTGACTGGACCCACTTCACGCCCTGGGCGTCACTGGCCGGCGGCCTGATGATCGGCCTGGCCACGGCGCTGTACCTGTTCGGCAACGGCCGCATCGCCGGCATTGCCGGCATCCTGGCCAGCCCGTTGCGGGCGGTGCTGGCCGGCACCAGCCTGCGGCCCGAGGCCAACCGCCTGCTGTTCCTGCTGGGCCTGCTGCTGGCGCCCTGGGCCTGGCGCCTGGTGGCGCCGCTGCCGGCGGCCAGCGTGGACGTGGGCACCGCCGGCCTGGTGGTCGCCGGGCTGCTGGTCGGCGTGGGTGTGCGCATGGGCAACGGCTGCACCAGCGGCCACGGCGTGTGCGGGCTCAGCCGCTTCTCGCTGCGCTCACTGGTCAATGTGCTGGCCTTCATGGGCGCGGGCTTTGCCACCGTGTTCGTGCTGCGCCACCTGCTCTGAGGCCCACCATGGGACACGCATTCGGCTTCCTCAGCGGCCTGGTCTTCGGCATCGGCCTGATCCTGGCCGGCATGGCCGACCCGATGAAGGTCAAGGGCTTCCTCGACCTGGCCGGCGCCTGGGATCCGAGCCTGGCGCTGGTGATGGGCGGCGCCATCGCGCTGGGGGTGGTGGTCTTCAGCCTGGCGCGGCGGCGCAGCCAGTCCTGGAGCGGCGCGCCGATGGAGATCCCTACCAACAGCACGATCGACGGGCGGCTGATCGCCGGCGGCCTGCTGTTCGGCGCTGGCTGGGGCATTGGCGGCTTCTGCCCGGGCCCAGCGCTGGTGGCGCTGGGCAGCGGCATGGGCGCGGCCGGCATCTTCGTGCTGGCCATGCTGGCGGGCATGCTGGCGCACGACAAGCTGCTGGTCCGCGCGTGACCCGGCCGACCCATCGCCGCCACTGACTGGCCCACCGTGAAGCCCGGCCGCTGACCTGTGGCCTTGAAGGAGCCCTGCCCATGCTGATCTTCCGCCAGCTGTTCGACCCCGTCTCGTCCACCTACACCTACCTGCTGGGCGACGCGGCCAGTGGCGAGGCCGTGCTGATCGACCCGGTCTACGAGCATGAGCGCCGCGACCGCGCGCTGCTGCGTGAACTGGGCCTGCACCTGGTGGCCACGCTCGACACCCATGTGCACGCCGACCACGTGACCGGCGCCTGGCTGCTGAAGCAGCGCTGCGGCAGCCAGATCCTGCTGTCGGCGCAGGCGGGTGCGGCGCAGGCCGACCGGTTGCTGCAGCATGGCGACACCGTGCCCTTCGGCAGCCGCCACCTGCAGGTGCGGGCCACGCCGGGCCACACCAATGGCTGCCTCAGCTATGTGCTGGACGACCACAGCATGGCCTTCACCGGTGACAGCCTGCTGATCCGCGGCTGCGGCCGCACCGATTTCCAGCAGGGATCGGCGCCGATGCTGTTCCGCTCGGTGCGCGAGCAGATCCTGTCGCTGCCGCCCACCTGCCTGCTGTACCCGGGGCATGACTACCGTGGCCTCACCGTCACCAGCGTGGCCGAAGAGCTGCGCTTCAACCCGCGCCTGGGCGGCGAGGTGGACGCGGCGGACTTCGCCGGCTACATGCAGAACCTGGGCTTGCCGCACCCCAAGCTGATGGACATCGCGGTGCCGGCCAACCTGCGCTGCGGCCAGCCCGATGGCGCGGCCAGCCTGCCGGCCGAGCCCGACTGGGCACCGCTGACCTACACCTTCGGCGGCATCTGGGAGATCCAGCCCGCGGTGCTGCAGGAGTGCACCGCCGGCCGGCATGCCGGCGACATCCAGGTGATCGACGTGCGCGAGCCGGCCGAGTTCAGCGACGCGCTGGGCCGCATCGCCGGTGCCCGGCTGCTGCCGCTGTCGGACCTGTCGCAGCGCATGGGCGAAATCGACCGCAGCCGGCCGGTGGTCACCGTGTGCCGGTCCGGCGCACGGTCGGCGCAGGCGGTGGTGCTGCTGCAGAAGGCTGGCTACACCGCGCTGGCCAACCTGGCCGGCGGCATGCTGCGCTGGCGCGCCGAGGCGCTGCCGGTCGAGACGGCGCCGGCCTGACGGCATGGCGCGGCCCCGCGCGTGCGGGGCCGATGGCCGGTGCCTCAGGCGCCGGCGCGCACGCCCAGCTTGCGCAGGATGGTCTCCATCAGGCACCACTT
>JAGOBT010000611.1 GCA_017999135.1 Burkholderiaceae bacterium | reverse complement strand
GTCGGTGTGCTGGCTGTGGGCGGCCAGGTCGGCCAGCTTGGCCTCGGCCTTGGCGGCCAGGCGGGCGTCGTGCTCTTGCGTGGTGCGGGCCACGCGCAACTGGTGGAAGCGGTAGCGCGCCAGCGAGGTGGCGGCCTGGCCGGCCGTCCAGGCCTGCCAGCCGGTGGCCGTGCCCGTGACCGGCTGCATGCGGATGCAGTCGACCGGGCAGGCCGGCAGGCACAGTTCGCAGCCGTTGCAGGCGCTGGTGATCACCGTGTGCATGCGCTTGTGCGCGCCCAGGATGGCGTCGACCGGGCAGGCGTCCAGGCACAGGGTGCAGCCGATGCACCAGGCCTCGTCGATCAACGCCACGCCGCGCGGGCCTTCCTGGCCGCAGTCGGCATCCAGTGGCTGCACCGGCTGGCCGGTGAGGGCGGCCAGCCGCAGGATGCCCTCGGCCCCGCCGGGCGGGCAGCGGTTGATGGCAGCCGCGCCGCTGGCGATGGCCTCGGCATAGCCGCGGCAATCGGGGTAGCCGCAGCGGGTGCACTGCGTCTGTGGCAACGCCGCATCGATCTGGTCGACCGATGCGGCGTTGGCGTTGGCGGGGGAGTTGGCGGGGGCGGTGGGCTGCACCGCCCGAATTATCCCTGGCGGGTCTTGGCAGCCGCCTTGCGCGGGGGCTTGGCGGCCTGCTTCGCGGCGGCCTTCGGCGCGGCCTTGACGGCGGCGGCCTGCACAGCGGCAGCGGGGGCGGCGGCCACGGGCTTGGCGGCAGCCTTGCGCGGCGCACGCTTCGGCGCGGCCACGGTGGCCTGGGCGGTGGCCTGCATCGGGGCGGCCATGGCCGCCTGCGGCTCGGCAACGGCGCGCGGCGCCGGATCGGGCGTCACCGTCACCGGGTTGTAGCGGCGGATGAAGTCGCGCACCTGCGGGTAGGCCATGTCACGCCAGCGGCGGCCCGAGAAGATGCCGTAGTGGCCGGCGCCCTGCACGTCATAGTGGAAGCGGCGGTCGGCCGGCACGCCGGTGCACAGGTCGTGCGCGGCCTTGGTCTGGCCCGAGCCGGAGATGTCGTCCAGCTCGCCTTCCACCGTCAGCAGCGCGCTGGTGGTGATGTCCTGCGGGCGCACCAGCGTGCCCTTGACGTTCCAGGTGCCGTTGACCAGGGCGAATTCCTGGAACACCGTCTTGATCGTCTCCAGGTAGTACTCGGCCGGCATGTCGAGCACGGCGTTGTACTCGTCGTAGAACTGGCGGTGCTGCTCGGTGGAGTCGTCATCCCCGCGGATCAGGTCGAGGAAGTAGTCGTAGTGCGCCGTCATGTGGCGGTCGGGGTTCATCGCCACGAAGCCGGTGTGCTGCAGGAAGCCCGGGTACACGCGGCGGCCGGCGCCGGCGAAGTTGCTCGGCACGCGGTAGATCACGTTGTTCTCGAACCACTCGTAGCTCTTGTTCATCGCCAGGTTGTTCACCGCGGTGGGCGACTTGCGGGCGTCGATCGGGCCGCCCATCATCGTCAGCGTGCGCGGCGTGAATTCACCGTGCGTGGCCAGCAGCGACACGGCCGCCAGCACCGGCACCGTGGGCTGGCACACCGAGATCACATTCACCTCGGGGCCGAGGTAGCGGATGAACTCCTGCACGTATTCGATGTAGTCGTGCAGGTGGAACGGGCCGGCCTCGAACGGCACGGTGCGGGCGTCGGTCCAGTCGGTGATCAGCACCTTGTGGTCGCGCAGCAGGGTGCGCACGGTGTCGCGCAGCAGGGTGCTGTGGTGGCCCGACAGTGGCGCCACCACCAGCACCGTGGGCTGGTTCTTCATCACGTCCAGCACGGCCGGGTTGTCGCTGAAGCGCTTGAAGCGCAGCAGGCGGCAGAACGGCTTGGTGATCGGCACCTGCTCCTGCACCGCCACCTCGATGCCGTTGACCGGCACCGTGCGGATGCCGAACTCGGGTTTCTCGTACTCCTTGGCCAGGCGGTGTGCCAGGTCGAAACCGGCCGACACACGCTGTGCCATCGGCATCTGGCTGAACGGCGACAGCGGGTGGTTGTAGAGCTTGGCCGTGGCGCTGGCGAACTCGGAGAACGGCGCCATCAGGGCGCGTTGGGTTTCATACAGCTGGTAAAGCATGGGCGTCGGTGCTCCGTGGGTGGGCGCGTGATGGGACCGCGTGAGCGATCTTGTGACTTGAGCGCTGAATCGGGGCTGACAATCGCGACCTGAATTGTGCAGTGCAGCAATTATGCGCGCTCTCGCCAGATGTTGCATCGCAACAGAAGCGCCGGCTTCCGTGAAAACACGCAATCCGCACCGGCAATTGGCCCGGTTGTCGCTGGTGTGACATCTGGCCGCGCCGCAGGCATGAAAAAGCCCGGCCATGCCGGGCTGCGTGCCGGGGGAACAGGGGGGTCAGACCACCTTGGCGATGGCGGCCACCACGCCGTCGATGTTGCGGGTGTTCAGCGCGGCCACGCAGATGCGGCCCGAATCCACGCCGTAGACGCCGAACTCGCTGCGCAGGCGCTCCATCTGCGCCTTGGTCAGGCCCGAGTAGCTGAACATGCCGCGCTGGCGGGCGATGAAGCTGAAGTCCTGCTGGCCGCCCGCAGCCACCAGCTCGTCGGCCAG
>JAGOBT010000082.1 GCA_017999135.1 Burkholderiaceae bacterium | reverse complement strand
CGCTGGGTCAGGTTCAGCAGAAAGGCGGCCAGCCGTTCTTCGGCCCGCATGCTGCCCAGCAGCAGCATCACGCCGTGGTCACGCACGATCTCGCGGCTCATGATCTTGTGGAACTGGTGCTGCAGTTCGCTGAATTCGCGCGACAGGCCTTCCAGCTGGTCGTAGGGAATGACGCAGACCTGGGAGTCTTCCAGCGCCACCGCGTCGCAGGTGTGGTTGTCGGTGCTGATGCCATCGAGGCCGAGCAATTCGCCGGCCATCTGGAACCCGGTGACCTGGTCGCGGCCGTCTTCCGATGACACGCAGGTCTTGAAGAAGCCGGTGCGCACCGCATACAACGACTGGAACGCATCACCTGCCCGGAACAGCGTGTCCCCGCGGGACACCTGGCGGCGCGTGGCCACCAGGCTGTCGAGCCGGTCCAGGTTCTCCCGGTTCAGGCCCACGGGCAGACACAGCTCGCGCAGGTTGCAACTGGAGCAGGCCACCTTGAACGGCTCAAGGTGGAGCTTCGGGGTGTCGGCAGTGGTCGTCATGGAGATCATTATGGGAGTTTTGCGCTTGTCCGATGTCAAGATCGCGGGCCAGCCACTCGCTGTGCGGCGGTGCCTTGTCAAGGCGGTCCGATTGTTTTGAGCCAGCCGGCGGCCTGGATTGAGCTAGATCAATCGGTGTCGCGCCCGCTTTGGCACAGTGCCTGACATGCCCAAGATCGCCGACGACTCCGTACCCGTGCTGACCGAGGCGATGCTGCGTCGCCTGGACCGGCCCGGTCCCCGCTACACGTCGTACCCCACGGCCGACCGCTTCGTCGAAGCGTTTGGTCCGGCGGAATATGCGCAGGCCCTGGCGCAGCGCGCCAGCGGCGCCATGGTGGGCGGCAAGCCGCCGCTGTCGTTGTACATCCACATCCCGTTCTGTGAATCGGTGTGCTACTACTGCGCCTGCAACAAGGTGATCACCAAGCACCACGACAAGGCGGCCGAGTACCTGGACGTGCTGACGCAGGAGGTGGCGCTGAACACCGCGGTGCTGGGACGCGGGCAGGCGGTGTCGCAGCTGCACCTGGGCGGCG
The DNA here is from genome assembly GCA_017999135.1 of Burkholderiaceae bacterium. Lineage (GTDB taxonomy): Bacteria > Pseudomonadota > Gammaproteobacteria > Burkholderiales > Burkholderiaceae_C > Pseudaquabacterium. Next base: position 8,545 of record JAGOBT010000082.1, on the reverse strand, counting down.
GCACGCCCACCTTCCTGTCGGACGACGAACTCACCCGCCTGATGGCGATGCTGCGCGATGCCTTCAAGATCGCGCCCGGTGCCGAGATCTCGATCGAGGTCGACCCCCGCACCGCCACGCCCGAGCGGCTGGCGCACTTCGCATCGCTGGGCTTCAACCGGCTGAGCTTCGGCGTGCAGGACTTCGACGCCGACGTGCAGAAGGCGGTGCACCGGGTGCAGTCGTTCGAATCGGTGCAGGCGCTGATGCAGTCGGCCCGCGCGCTCGGTTATGAATCGATCAATGCCGACCTGATCTACGGCCTGCCCAAGCAGACGCCCGAGTCCTTCGCCCGCACCATCGCCCAGGTGGCCGAGCTGCGGCCCGACCGCATCGCGCTGTATTCCTACGCCCACCTGCCGCAGCGCTTCAAGCCGCAGCGGCGCATCATCGTCGAGCAGCTGCCGCCGCCCGACCACCGGGTGAAGATGCTGGGCGGCGCCATGGCCGGCTTCATCGCCCAGGGCTACACCTACATCGGCATGGACCATTTCGCACTGCCGGGCGATGCGCTGGCCGCCGCCAAGCGCCAGGGCCGGCTGCACCGCAACTTCCAGGGTTACAGCACCCAGCCCGATTGCGATCTGATTGCCCTGGGCGTGTCGGCCATCGGCCGCATGGGCGCCACCTACAGCCAGAACGCCAAGACGCTGGACGAGTACTACGACGCCGTGCGCCAGGGCCAGTTTCCCATCGTGCGCGGCCTGGCTCTCACGCGCGACGACCTGGTGCGCCGCGCGGTGGTGATGGCGCTGATGTGCCAGGGCCGGCTGGAATTCGAGTCCATCGAACTGGCCCATCTGATCAAGATGCGCGACTACTTCAAGGCCGAACTGGACGACCTGGCCGAACTGCAGAACCTGGGCCTGTGCGAACTGCGGCCCGACGGTGTGCAAGTGACGGCGACCGGCTGGTACTTCGTGCGGGCGGTGGCCATGGTGTTCGACAAGCATCTGCGTGCCGACCAGGTGCGCGAGCGCTTCTCCCGCATCATCTGACGCGGCGCAGGCCGGCGGTCGGTCTGCGACACTGCGGCCATGGACCAAGCGCTGATCTTCAGTGCCGTGCTGATGGGCCTGGCGGGCACGCCGCATTGTCTGGCCATGTGCGGTGCGGCCTGCTCGGCGGCCACCGCAGGTGGCCAGCCTGGCCGGCTGTTGGCCTTCCACGCAGGGCGCCTGGTGGCCTACGCACTGGCAGGTGCCGTGGCGTCGGCCAGCGTTGGCAGCCTGGCTGCACTGGGACAGGCGGTCGGGGCGTTGCGCCCGCTCTGGACCCTGGTGCATGTGGCTGCGCTGGCGCTGGGCCTGTTCCTGTTGTGGCAGGGCCGGCAGCCGGGCTGGATGGAGCGCCTGGGCCGCACACGTGCCGACCTGGTGGCGCACCGCCCGGGTGAGCGCTGGCAGGCGATGCGCGGGCCGGCGCGCAGTGCCGGCATCGGTCTGGCGTGGGTTGCCTGGCCTTGCGGCCTGCTGCAATCGGCACTGCTGGTGGCTGCGCTGGCCAACTCGCCGACATCAGGCGCGATGGTGATGGGCGGGTTTGCGGCAGCGTCGGCTGCCGGGCTGTTGCTGGGGCCAGCGCTGTGGTGGCGGCTGTCAGGCGGGCGTGGCGGGGCGCTGGTGTCGCCCGCCGCGGCGGTGCGCTGGGCTGGGGCTGCCCTGGCCGTGGCGTCGGCCTGGGCGCTGGGCCACGGCATGTGGATGCAGGTGGCGGCCTGGTGCATGTCCTGACGGGCAGGCCGACGGTGCGCCCTGCACCATGACAAACGCCCGGGCAGGCCGGGCGTTTTCTTCGGGCCCCACACCCGCCAGGGGCACGGGGCTGGTGCCGATTTACTTCTTCGAAGCGGCGGCGGCGGGAGCGGCAGCCTTCTTCTCTTCCTTCTTGTCGGCCTTGGAGGCGGCAGCGGCGGGCGCAGCGGCCTTTTCTTCCTTCTTGGCTTGGGCGAAGGCGCCGGTGGCGGCGAAAGCGGCGATCGACAGGGCGGCCAGGAGCTTGGTCATTGTTGTGGTCCTCAGGTTGGTTTGTTGCGCCCGCCCTCTGTGGGCGGGCCACCCTGAAACGTTGGTGCCAGTCAGTCGGTTGACAGGCCCGATGACATAAAATTCAAAGGTTTTCCAACCGAAGCGCAGCGCGCGGAGCCAACGCACATGTACCAGCACATCAAGGTGCCCGAGGGTGGGCAGAAGATCACCGTCAATGCCGACTACTCGCTGAACGTGCCTGACCAGCCGATCATTCCGTACATCGAGGGTGACGGCACCGGCTTCGACATCACCCCGGTGATGATCAAGGTGGTCGATGCGGCGGTGGCCAAGGCCTACGGCGGCAGCAAGAAGATCCACTGGATGGAGATCTACGCCGGCGAGAAGAGCACCAAGGTGTACGGCCCCGACGTGTGGCTGCCCGAGGAGAGCCTGGCCGCACTGCGCGAATACGTGGTGTCGATCAAGGGCCCGCTGACCACCCCGGTGGGCGGCGGCATCCGCAGCCTGAACGTGGCGCTGCGGCAAGAGCTCGACCTGTACGTGTGCCTGCGCCCGGTGCAGTACTTCAAGGGCGTGCCCTCGCCGGTGAAAGAGCCCCACAAGATCGACATGGTGATCTTCCGCGAGAACAGCGAAGACATCTACGCCGGCATCGAGTACGAAGCCAAGAGCGACAAGGCCGTCAAGCTGATCAAGTTCCTGCAGGACGAACTCGGCGTCAAGAAGATCCGTTTCCCCGACACGTCGGGCATCGGCATCAAGCCGGTGTCGATCGAGGGCACCGAGCGCCTGGTGCGCAAGGCCATCCAGTACGCCATCGACAACGACAAGCCCAGCGTGACCATCGTGCACAAGGGCAACATCATGAAGTACACCGAAGGTGGCTTCCGTGACTGGGCCTACGCGCTGGCGCAGAAGGAGTTCGGTGCCGAGCTGATCGACGGCGGCCCGTGGTGCCAGTTCAAGAACCCGAAGACCGGCAAGACCATCACCATCAAGGACTCGATCGCCGACGCCTTCCTGCAGCAGATCCTGCTGCGCCCGGCCGAGTACAGCGTGATCGCCACGCTCAACCTGAACGGTGACTACATCTCCGACGCGCTGGCTGCCCAGGTGGGTGGCATCGGCATCGCCCCGGGCGCCAACCTGAGCGACAGCGTGGCCTGCTTCGAAGCCACCCACGGCACCGCGCCCAAGTACGCTGGCAAGGACTACGTGAACCCCGGTTCCGAGATCCTGTCGGCCGAAATGATGCTGCGCCACATGGGCTGGAAGGACGCTGCCGACCTGATCCTGGCGTCGATGGAGCGTGCCATCGCCAGCAAGAAGGTCACCTACGACTTCGCCCGCCTGATGGAAGGCGCCACGCAGGTCAGCTGCTCGGGTTTCGGCCAGGTCATGATCGACCACATGTGATGCGCGCCTGCCTGGGTCTCCCAGGCATGGCCCTCCAGCCCCGGCGCCCTGGCAGGCCCGGGGCTTTTTTGCTGTCGAGGTGCGCCAGCAGCTGCCCCACGGCCGGCCCTACACCTACTTGACCCGTTGCACGGACCCTGACACATGGACGACGATCTGGAAGCCCGCATCCGCTCGGGCAAGGCGCTCAGCGAATCGATGGGCGACTTCCACGTGACCGGCTGGGACCAGGCACGCAAGACGGTGCGCGGCGCGTTCACCGTGCACCGCGCCTACTGCCACACGAACGGCACCATTGCGCAGGGCGGCTTCATCACCGCCTGGCTCGATGCCGCGATGGCCCACGCGGTGCTGCACGACACCCACCACGCCCAGACCGTGTTCAGCCTGGAGATCAAGGTCAGCTTCTACGAGAAGGTGGGCCCGGGGGAGGGCTGGGTGGAAGGCCGTGTGATCCGGCGCGGCAAGCGGGTGGCCTTCCTGGAGGCAGCTTTGTACAACGCCGAGGGCAAGCTGGCGGCAGAGGCCACGTCCACCGGCTTGCTGGCCGACATCTGACAGGCCGGACCGGGCGGCCCGGCGGGTTGTGATCAGGCCTTGGGCATGCGGTACAGACCGCAGATCTTGTTGCCGTCGGGGTCGCGCAGGTAGGCCAGGTACAGCTGGCCGGCGGCGCCTTCGCGCACGCCAGGTGGGTCTTCACAGGTGGTGCCACCGTTGGCCAGGCCAGCCGCGTGCCAGGCATCGACCTGCGCGGCCGACTGGCCTGCGAAGCCGAAGGTGCTGCCATTGCCGGCCGTGGCCGGCTGGCCATTGATCGGCAGCGACACCGAAAAGGTGCCGGCCGGCGTGCGCCAGAACACGCGGTGGCGGTCGACAAAGCCCGGCGCCACGCCCAGCGTGCCCAGCACGGCGTCGTAGAACGCCTTGGACTTCTCGAGGTTGTTGGTGCCGATCATGATGTGCGAGAACATGGTGCGCTTGTCTCCAGGGAGGGGTTGAACTGGTTGTGCGCCGCAGGCTGCGGCTGCGCGCAAGATACACCGTCGCTGTGGGTCTGGCTGTCGCCAGAATGAACAAAGCCCCTGGCGATGTGCATCGCCAGGGGCTTGTTGCTGGTGGGCCCTGAGTGACTCGAACACTCGACCAACGGATTAAGAGTCCGCTGCTCTACCAACTGAGCTAAGAGCCCTGAAACCTTGCGAACGTGATGTCGACTTCGACTTTCAACGTTGGTGGGTCGTGCGTGACTCGAACACGCGACCAACGGATTAAAAGTCCGCTGCTCTACCGACTGAGCTAACGACCCCGTTCGTGTAAAGCACAAGATTCTAGCCCGGATTTCAGACTTCTGTCTACAGTGGCGCCTGCTTGTCAGAAGTGCGCTGGCGCATCAGCAGGTGCTCGCAGTCGGGCGCGTCGCAGGTGTCGCAAGACCACCGCCATTCGGGCTGTGCCGCGTCGCGCGCAGACAGGCGGGTGAACAGGCCTGCACCCGTGCCGCAGCGGGCCCGCAGCAGCGGCGCCACGGCGTCCACCGCCGATTCCAGCCGCGCCTGCCCCTGCCCGGCCACCAGCGCCCAGGGCAGGCCATGCTGGATCAGCAGGCTGCGCACCCGGTTGTCCACCGGCACGCGCACCTGCGGTCCGTCGCGCTGCAGGCCGTCTGGCTGCCAGGCGATGTCCAGTGCCGTCAGCAGCGTGATCTGGCAGTGCCGCTGCCAGGCCACGGCGTCGGCGTGCAGGCGCTGGTCGTTGAACAACCAGTCGCTGTAGACAGCGGTCATCAGCGGCGTGGTGTCGCACACCACCACGTCGTGTTGCGCCGCGGCGGCGTCGATCAGGGCCTGTTGCTGCGCAGCGATGGCCGGCTGTTCATCCGGCAGCGGTGTGCGGCCATGGGCGTCGCACCAGGCCCGCAGGTGCTCACCCACCCAGGTGCAGTGCAGGCCCGTCAGGGCGGCAATGCGCGCTGCCAGCGCCTGGGCCAGCGCCGTCTTGCCGGTGCTCTCGGCACCGACGATGGCGATGCGCAACGCCGCCTCAGCCATGGGCGGCTTCCCGGCGTGCGATGTCTGCCCAGGCGCGCCAACCCGCCAGCGACAGCACCGCGAACAGCGCGTACAGCGCCGCGGTGAGCCACAGGCCCTTCACGCTGAACAGCAGCACGCTGACCAGGTTGACGGCCAGCCACACCGGCCAGTTGTCCAGCCGCTTGCGGGCCAGCAGGATCTGCCCGGCGATGCTGCCCACGGTGGGCAGGGCATCGAGGAAGGGCACGTCGCTGTCGGTCAGCCGTTGCAGCAGCAGGCCCAGCAACGGCCAGGCGGCCAGGGTCAGCAGCAGCACCTGCAGCCGCTGCCGGCCGGGCAGCGCGCGCACCTGCAGCGGCTGGCCGGCGGCCTCGGTGCCACGCAGCCATTGCCACCAGCCCCAGGCGGCCAGCGTGATGAACACCAGTTGCAGACCCGCCTCGCCGTACAGCTTGGCGTGCAGGAAGAGCACGCCGTACAAGGCCGAGCTGGCCATGGCCAGCGGCCAGGCCAGCGGATGCACCCGCAGGTTGCACAGCACCATCCAGATGGCCAGCACCAGGGCCAGCAGTTCCAGCCAGCTCACCGCGGTGCCCGCCAGGGTGAAGGCCGGTGCCATCAACGGCGCTGTGGCGGCCAGCAGATCGGTCATCGGCGCCCTTCCGTGGCGCCCGGCTGGCGGCTCACCGGCGCGGTGCGTACTGCACCAGGATCTCGTCGGGCTTGACCATGCCCAGATCACCGCGGGCGCGTTCTTCCACCATCTCCAGGCCCTGCCGCAGGTCGTCGACCTCGGCGGCCAGCTGCTGGTTGGCGCGCGCCAGTGCGGCGTTGGCCTGCAGCTTGGCGTCCAGACGGGCCTGCTGGCGCATCACCGCCGGAATGCCGCCATCACCCAGCCACAGCTCGCCCTGCACCGCGGCCAGCAGCAGCAACAGGGCGATGGTGACGAAGCGCATGGCCGGCGAAGCAGGCTGGATCAGCGCAGGTTGTAAAACGCCGACCGACCGGGGTAGGTGGCGATGTCGCCCAGGTCTTCCTCGATGCGCAGCAGCTGGTTGTACTTGGCCATGCGGTCGCTGCGGCTCAGGCTGCCGGTCTTGATCTGGCCGGCGTTGGTGCCCACGGCGATATCGGCGATGGTGCTGTCCTCGGTCTCGCCCGAGCGGTGGCTGATGACGGCGGTGTAGCCGGCGCGCTTGGCCATCTCGATGGCGGCGAAGGTTTCGGTCAGCGTGCCGATCTGGTTGATCTTGATGAGGATGCTGTTGGCGATGCGCTCGTCGATGCCGCGCTTCAGGATCTTGGTGTTGGTGACGAACAGGTCGTCGCCCACCAGCTGCACCTTCTGGCCGAGTCGCTCGGTCAGGTGCTTCCAGCCGGCCCAGTCGCCTTCGTGCATGCCGTCCTCGATGCTGATGATCGGGTACTTGTCGACCCAGCTGGCCAGCATGTCGGTCCAGGCCTCGGCGCTGAGCTTCAGGCCGCCTTCGCCTTCCAGCACGTACTGGCCGTCGTGGTAGAACTCGCTGGCCGCGCAGTCCAGGCCCAGGGCGATCTGTGTGCCCGGGGTGTAGCCGGCCTTCTCGATGGCCTGCAGGATCATCTGGATGGCAGCCTCATGGCTGGCCACGCTGGGCGCGAAGCCGCCCTCGTCGCCCACCGCGGTGCTGATGCCCTGGTCATGCAGGATCTTCTTCAGCGCATGGAAGGTCTCTGCGCCCCAGCGCAAGGCCTCGCGAAAGCTGGGCGCGCCCACCGGGATGATCATCAGCTCCTGCAGGTCGAGGCTGTTGTTGGCGTGCGCGCCGCCGTTGACCACATTCATCATCGGCACCGGCAGGCTCATGCCGCCGGAGCCACCGAAGTAGCGGTACAGCGGCAGGCCGGATTCCTCGGCCGCGGCGCGGGCCACGGCCATGCTGACGGCCAGCATCGCATTGGCGCCCAGGCGGCTCTTGTTTTCGGTGCCGTCCAGGTCGATCAGCGTCTTGTCGAGGAAGGCCTGCTCGCTGGCGTCGAGCCCCAGCACCGATTCGCTGATCTCGGTGTTGACATGCTCCACCGCCTTCAGCACGCCCTTGCCCAGGTAGCGGCTCTTGTCGCCGTCACGCAGCTCGATGGCCTCGCGGCTGCCGGTGGACGCACCACTCGGCACGGCCGCGCGGCCCATGGTGCCGCTCTCCAGCAGCACGTCGCACTCGACGGTGGGGTTGCCTCGGCTGTCGAGGATCTCGCGTCCGACGATGTCGACGATGGCGCTCATGGGGAGTCCTTTGGAGTTGTGAAAAGGGGCAGGGTGGTCAGACCGGCGCGTCCACGCCCTCGACCACGACCATGTTGAAGAACTCGGTGGCGCCAGCGCGCTTGGCGCGGGCGGCGCGGTACTGTTCGGCGTCGTAGAAGGCCTGCGCAGCGTCCAGGCTGGGGAAGCGCAGCATCGCGATGCGCGTGGGTTGCCACTGGCCTTCCATCACCACATGCCGGCCGCCGCGCACCAGGTACTCACCGCCGAAGGCCTTCACCGCCGCCGGCGCGGCGGCCATGTAGCCCTTGTACTGCTCCGGGTCGCTGATCTTCATGTCGACGATGACGTAGGCGCAGGGCATGGCGGGCTCCTCGGGTTCAGCAGCTGAAATCGTTCTCGAGCAGGGGCTGCAACTTGACCACGCGGTCCAGCGCCACCAGTTGCTCCAGCAGTGCGCGCATGTGCTTCAGCGGCACGGCATTGGGCCCGTCGGACCAGGCCTTGCCCGGGTCAGGATGGGTTTCCATGAACAGGCCCGACACCCCGGCGCCGACGCCGGCGCGCGCCAGCACCGGCACCATCTCGCGGGCACCGCCGCTGGAGCCACCCTGGCCGCCAGGCTTCTGCACTGAGTGAGTGACGTCGAAGACCACCGGTGCGCCGGATTTGCGCATCTCGGCCAGGCTGCTCATGTCGGCCACCAGGTTGTTGTAGCCAAAGCTCACGCCGCGCTCGCAGGCCAGGAAGCGGTCTTCCGACAGGCCGGCATCGCGCGCGGCGGCGCGGGCCTTGTCGATGACGTTCTTCATGTCCCAGGG
>JAGOBT010000609.1 GCA_017999135.1 Burkholderiaceae bacterium | reverse complement strand
TGCATGACCTGCTCGATCGGCTTCCGCGCCGCCACCGAAACCGCGCTGGCGCAGGAACTGCTGCACCAGCTGGCCGACGACCTGGAGCCGCCGCCGGCCGATGCCACTGGCCGCGCCGCCGAGCGCATCTACCGCGACCCACGCCAGCCCGCCACTGCATCACCGGGCCGCCTGCCCGACAGCCTGCGCCAGTTTGCCCAGGCGGCGCTGCAGAAGGCACTGCGCGACCCGCAGGCCTTCGACCGTGTGCTCGGCGGCCTGATGACCGAGCCCAAGCCGCAGGTGTGGTTCGACCCCGGCGCACCGCTGGCGCCGGGCTGTGGTGCCGTGCTCGACCGCCGCACCCGCATGGCCTACGATGACGCCCATGTGTTCATCAACGGCGAAGCCTTCCGCGCCGGCGGGCGTGACGCACGGCTGATGCGCCGGCTGGCAGACGACCGCCACCTGGCCCCTGCCGACGTGGCCCGCCTCAGCGCCGACGCCCGCGCCTTGCTCGATGACTGGGCCGACGCGGGCTGGGTGCAGCCTGCCGACTGAACGCGCCGCCGATGACGTCAGTGCCTGCGCCATCCGCCGCCGCCTGGCCAACTGTCGGGCTGCACCAGGGCCGTCAGGTGTGTGCCGGCCTGCTGCGGCAGGCGCTGCTCTCGTTGTCACCGTTGGCCGCGCCGGGCGCCTGGCCGCTCTCCGGCACCCGGGACCTGTGGCTGGCCGACCCCGACTTCGCCGACTGGCCGCTGGACGAGCCCGCCGTACAGGCAGCGCTGGCAGCCTGGCTGCGGCAGGGTGGGCGGCAGATCCGCATCGCCGGCCAGCACTTCGATCAGACCGCACGTCTGCACCCGCGCTTTGCGCGCTGGCGGCGCGACTGGAGCCACGCGATCGCCGTCAGCGCGCCGAGCGAGGGCACGCTGCCACCGTTGCTGTGCGGGCTGCTGGCCGCGCCGCTGTGGTTGCAGTGGCAGGATGCCCCGGACTGGCGCCTGCGGTGCGCCACCGATCTGGTGCATGCGCGGGCGATCCAGGCCCAGATTGCAGACTTTTTACAACGCTGCGAGCCCGCATGGCCTGCCACCACCTTGGGTTTATAGGTGCCTTCCCTATGTTTGCTACAATGATGGGCTAGCTTCAGATGGACTCTGGCTTTCTGAATCTGGTTTCTGAACAGTCGGCCCCGCTGAATGCGTCGGATCCCAAGTTTCCTGCACACATTGATCAACATTCCTTACTGAGGACACAAATGAACAAGTCGCTTCTGCTCGCCACCCTGATCGCTGCTGCCGCCCTGACCGCTTGCGGCAAGAAGGAAGAAGCCCCTGCCGCCCCGGCGCCCGCCGCTGCCCCCGCTCCGGTGGCTGAAGCTGCGTCGGCCGTGGCCGCCGCTGCCTCTGGCGTGGCTGACGCCGCCGCTTCGGCTGCCACCGCTGTCGACGCTGCCGCGTCGGCCGCCGCCGGCGCTGCTGCTGCTGCCGCCAGCAAGTAATCGGTTCTTGCCGAACGCAAAAGGCCGCCCTCGGGCGGCCTTTTGCATGGTGCGGCGCTGTTGGCGCAGCAGATCAGTTCACCACGTCCACCGAGAACAGCGCGGCGCCGTAGCGGTCGCAGCCCGTGGTGCTGCAATCGGCCTTGCCGGCCAGCACCGACCCCGGGCCAGCGTGACCGCTGGCCAATGCAGCGCCAGCGGCGCCCGTGGGCAGGTTGAGGAACCAGGCCACCCGCTCCTGGCTGAGATGCGAAAAGTCGCGCGGGTGTTCGGAGACGATCACCGCAAACCGCTCTGGCCCGGCGGGCTCGGCAGTGTCCAGCGGCCAACTGGATTGCGGCAGCGCCAGCGTTTGCCCCGCCCGGATGCGGCTGTCGCCAGCCACCGCGTTGGGGTACAGCAGCAGCAGCGATCCGTCGGGCCCGCCGACCAGCACGTACACGTGCCCGTCGCGTGACGACGTCACCTTGAAGCCCAGGCGGTCCTTGCCGATGCGCAGCCGGCTGGCATTGGGCGTGGCCTTCACGTCGAATTCGGCGCTGCGGGCCTGCATCACGCGGTCGAATTCGGACTGGATCGAGAAACTGGCAGCGGCCGGTGGTGCAGCCGCCGCAGGCAGCGCTGCCACGGCAGGCGCCGTTGCGGGCGGCGTTGCGGGCACTTGTGAAGTCGCCAGCGCCGGTGCCTGCTGCCGCTGGCCCGCCCAGAATGCCGCAGCCGCCAGCACCACCACCGCGGCCGCAGCAGCGGCCATCGCCGTGGTGCGCGACATGCCACCGGCCTGTGGCATGGGCAGCGGCCGCGCTGGTGCCGTGGGCGCTGCGGACGACAAGGCGGCGCCGCTGGCCACCCGCCCGGCGGGCGTTGGCAGCGTGGGCATGGGCACCGCACCGGCTGGCAGATCGTCGATGCCCAGCGCCTGCCGGAATGCCTGCACCGACTGCGGCCGCCCGTCGGGCCGCACGCGCAGGCCGGCGTCGATCGCCTGCAGGAAGCGCTCGGAGTAGCGGCCAGCGGCCGCCTGCACCAGCGGCACGCAGCTGTCGGCCACGGTGCGGGCCACCGACACCGGTGGCTTGCTCCCCATGATGGCGGCATAGACCACCGCGCACAGCGCATAGATGTCGGTCCAGGGGCCCT
>JAGOBT010000610.1 GCA_017999135.1 Burkholderiaceae bacterium | reverse complement strand
CCAAGTTGGCAGCGCTGCGCATCGCTGAGAAGGTGCCTGCCAACTTCGGACAGCTCGGAAAGCTCAAGGCGTTCAAGCGCTTCGGTCGGGCGTTGACAGCGCCTTGCTGATGGAAAACGGTCTGGTGTTCCAGAAGCGAATGGGGGACTGACGGCCAGGCGCGCCGGTCAGATCCGGACCAGCAGCGCCTTGAGTTCCTCGCGCAGCAAGGGCAGCTCGCCAGACACGATGTCCCAGATCGTGTCGACATCGATGCCCAAGTAGGCATGCGCCAGCCGGTTTCGGGTGCCGACGACCTCGCGCCACGGAATGCCCGGCGCCAGTACGCGTAGCGCTGCAGGCACGTGCGTGGCAGCTTCGCCGATCAGTTCGATGTTGCGCAACGTCGCGTCATAGCGCATCCGGTCAGCCAGGAACCCAGCCTGATCAAGACCGCGCGTGTAGTCGAGCGCTGTGGCGCAGAACTGCAGCATGTCCTCGATGTACAGCCGTGGATCACGGTCCGGGCTCATGGCATCAGATGGCAATGGCGTCACGCTCAACATAGGGGCGCAGGCGTTCCCGCAACGCCTTCTCGGTGACGAGATCCACCGGCCGGTGCAGCAAATCCTCCAAATAGAACTGCACGCCGAAACAGCGCTTCGCCGTGGCCGGTCCATCAAAGCCGACCAGGACGTCGACATCACTATCCGGGCGGGCCGCATCACGCGCCATGCTGCCAAACAGGCGCAACTGCTGCACGCCGAAGCGTTGGCGCAGCACCGGCAGGTGTTCGCGCAGCAGTGCCAGGACGGTGTCGCGGTTCATGCGTGCATCATGCCGCAAGGTGCTGGCCAGCGGTGGCGTGTCACGCCGGCACGCCACCCCGGTCTGTGGCCCCGCCGAAGGCCTGCCTGCCGGTGCAGCCGCCACCGCGGCGCATGGAGCCAGCCAGGGAAAACCCCGAGTACGTCCGCGCCTGGCCGGCGATCGGTGGGCCAGGGGCGCGCGGTGCGCCCTGTTTCATCCACCAGGAGCAACCATGCGCCACGCGATCCTCGGCACCACCCTGTTCTTCGGCTTGATCGGCAGCGCCGCAGCGGCTGTCAACTGCGCCAGCCTTCCCAACAACACGGTCAACAACTTCGTCAATGACGACGTGGTGGCCATCGGCATCACCTGCACCATCGGGCCCAGCGGCTCGGTCAACGGCAGCGTGACGCAGACCGGCGACGGCGGGCTGGTGATCCGCGGCACCGTCAACGGCACCGTCAGCGAGACCGGCGCGGGCGATGTGGTGCTGGCCCGCGGCGCCCGCATCGCCGGTGATGTGTCGGAGGCCGACGGCGGCAACATCGCGGTGCGCGGCGGCGCCAGCATGGACGGCGCGGTGGAAGAGTCGGGCGATGGCTCGGTCAACGTCACCGTCGACGTGCCCGGCCTGGTGAAGGGCAACATCTACGAGAACGGCAACGGCGGCGTCACCGTCAACGCCCTGGCCGGCAGCTTCGAAGGCGCGGTCAGCGAGACCGGCCCCGGCAACGTGGCGGTGATCGTCGGCTTCGGCCTGTCGTTCAAGGGCGACATCGAGGAAGCCGACGGCGGCAGCGTGACGGCCGATGTGAGCGGCTTCTTCGAGGGCAACATCGTCGAGGCCCTGGGCGGCAACGTGGTCACCAGCGGGCCGGGCGTGTTCAAGGGCAACACCGAGCACCAGCTGCCCGGCACCTGCAGCAACACCGTGCCGCGCTTCGAAGGCACCATCTGCAAGCTGAACTGAAGCCGGTGGCCGCGGCGGGCCGGCGTCAGGTCAGCCCGCCGCGTGCGCCACCGCCACCTGCGCGGCCAGCCGCGCGTTGTTCAGCACCAGCTGCACATTGGCCGCCAGGCTCTGGCCGCAGGTCAGGGCATTCACCCGCTGCAGCAGGAAGGGCGTGATCGCCTTGCCGCCGATGTCCTGGGCAGCGCAATCGGCCAGGGCGTCGGCAATCGCCGCATCCACCAGCGCACGCGGCAGCGCATGGGGCTCGGGGATGGGGTTGCACACCAGCAGGCCGCCGCCCAGCCCCGCGCCCCACTGCGCCTGCATCACCCGGGCGATGGCGGCCGGGCTGTCCAGCCGGGCATCCACCGGGAAGCCGCTGTCGCGGCAGAAGAACGCAGGCAGCACATCGGTCTGGTAGCCCAGCACCGGCACGCCGTGGGTTTCCAGGTATTCCAGCGTCAGGCCCAGGTCGAGGATGCTCTTGGCGCCGGCGCACACCACCGCCACCGGCGTGCGCGCCAGCTCCTGCAGATCGGCCGAGATGTCCATGGTGGTGGCCGCGCCGCGGTGCACCCCGCCGATGCCGCCGGTGGCGAACACCCGGATGCCGGCGGCAGCGGCGATGACCATCGTGGCCGCCACCGTGGTGGTGCCGCTGCGGCCCTGGGCCAGCAGCACCGGCAGGTCGCGCCGGCTGGCCTTGGGCGTGGCGGTGCCGGCGCGGGCCAGCTGGTCGATCTGCCCATCGCTCAGGCCCGCCACCAGGCAGCCGTCGACCACCGCCGTGGTGGCCGGCACGGCGCCGTGGGCGCGCACTTCGGCCTGCACCGCCAGCGCCGTGTCGGCGTTCTGCGGCCAGGGCATGCCGTGGCTGATGATGGT
>JAGOBT010000081.1 GCA_017999135.1 Burkholderiaceae bacterium | reverse complement strand
GGCATGGGTGCTGGTGAGGATGGCCTCGAAGTCGTCCACGCTCAGCGGCCCCAGCTCCACCCGGATCGGGAAGCGGCCCTGCAGCTCGGGGATCAGGTCGCTGGGCTTGGCCAGGTGGAAGGCGCCCGACGCGATGAACAGGATGTGGTCGGTCTTGACCATGCCGTGCTTGGTGCTCACGGTCGTGCCTTCCACCAGCGGCAGCAGGTCGCGCTGCACGCCCTGGCGCGACACCTCGGCACCGCTGCCTTCGCTGCGCGAGCACACCTTGTCGATCTCGTCGATGAAGACGATGCCGTTGTTCTCGGCGTTGTGCAGCGCCTGGGTCTTGATGTCCTCGTCGTTCACCAGCTTGGCGGCTTCTTCATCCACCAGCAGCTTCAGCGCCTCGGCGATCTTCAGCTTGCGGGTCTTCTTCTTGCCGGGGCCCATCTGCGAGAACAGGCCTTTCAGTTGCTCGGCCATCTCTTCCATGCCCGGCGGGGTGACGATGTCCATGCCGGCGCGCGGCTCGGCCAGGTCGAGCTCGATCTCCTTCTCTGCCAGCGCGCCTTCGCGCAGGCGCTTGCGCATCACCTGGCGGGCGGTGTTGTCCTTGCTCTCCGCCGGCACGCTGCCAAAGCCCACCTCATGCCTGGGCGGTGGCACCAGCACGTCGAGGATGCGCTCCTCGGCGGCGTCTTCGGCGCGGGCGCGCTGGCGCTTCATCGCCTGTTGCCGCTCCTGCTTGACGGCCATGTCGACCAGGTCGCGGATGATGGTGTCCACGTCCTTGCCCACATAGCCCACCTCGGTGAACTTGGTGGCCTCCACCTTGATGAAGGGTGCGTCGGCCAGCCGCGCCAGCCGGCGGGCGATCTCGGTCTTGCCCACGCCGGTGGGCCCGATCATGAGGATGTTCTTCGGCGTGATCTCGCCGCGCATGGCCTCGGGCACCTGCTGGCGCCGCCAGCGGTTGCGCAGCGCGATGGCCACCGCGCGCTTGGCGGCGTTCTGGCCGACGATGTGGCGGTCGAGCTCGGAGACGATTTCCTGCGGCGTCATGCTCATGCCAAGACCTCGATCGTGTGGTTCTGGTTGGTGTAGATGCACAGGTCGCCAGCGATCACGAGCGACTGCTTGACGATGTCGGCGGCACCCATCTCGGTGTGCTGCAGCAGCGCCCGCGCGGCGGCCTGCGCATAGGCACCGCCCGAGCCGATGGCGACGATGCCGTGCTCAGGCTCCAGCACGTCGCCGTTGCCGGTGATGATCAGGCTGGCCTCGCGGTCGGCCACGGCCAGCATGGCCTCCAGCCGGCGCAGCACCCGGTCGGTGCGCCAGTCCTTGGTCAACTCGATGGCCGAGCGCACCAGGTGGCCCTGGTGCTTCTCCAGCTTGGCCTCGAAGCGCTCGAACAACGTGAAGGCGTCGGCCGTGGCACCGGCAAAGCCGGCCAGCACCGTGTCGCGGTGCAGCTTGCGCACCTTGCGTGCGCTGGCCTTGACGATGATGTGGCCCAGCGTGACCTGGCCGTCGCCGCCCAGCGCCACCTGCCAGCCTTGCGGGGTCTGGCGGCGCACGCTCACGATGGTGGTGCCGTGGAAGGGTTCCATGGGGTGTTCCGTTCAGTAGAGGCGGCCGCCAGCGGCGGGCCGCAGAGAGCATCAGTCGCGCGGCACCTGCACGCGGGCGTGCTCGTTGATGCCCATGGCGCCAAAGAACAGCGCCACCAGGCGGTGGGCGTCCTGGAAGGTGATGCTGCGGTTCTCGCTCTGCTTGGCGAGCACCCAGTTCAGCAGGTCGCCGGCGGCGATGAAGTCGACCCGGATCAGCCTTGCGCACGACACCTGCACCAGCGTGGCGGCGCCCAGCTTGCGGTCCAGCTGCTGCAGGATGCCGCCGATGTCGCCCGACAGCTGGCCCGACAGTTCGACCGTCGCCATCTCCTGCCCGGCGTGGCTGTCGTCGAGCAGGCCTGATTCGAGGAAGCTGGAATGCACCTCGCTGACGATGGACATCGTCGGCGTGGTGGTGGAATTGGTGGCATTGGCACCGCGCACCTGGCAGCGCGCCCGTTCCCAGGATGGCGGCGACACCTCGTAGGTGACGCAGTAGTCGATGGCCGTCTCGTCGAACTGGTCAGGCCGGTTCGACAGACGCAGCGCCTCGAGCCGCACCATCCAGAACGCCGGGTCGGCATCACGCACGCCGGTGGGCGCGGCGTCCTGCAGCGCCTGCAGCAGCCGGTCGGCGTCGATCCAGCGCATGTCGATCGGCTGCGGTGCCCACTGGCGGAACAGCAGGTGCAACTGCGACGCCGCTTCGGCGTCCACCGATTCCAGCGCCGACCAGTCCAGCACCCAGGGCAGGGGCAGCTGCAGCGTGCTCGACCGCAGGCGGCCCACGGCCTCCACATCCAGCACGGCCGGGCTCACCCAGCCGATGTCGCCCTTCACGCCGCGGGTGTCGGGCCGCTCGTCGGCCGCCGCGTCGGCCACGCGGCGCGGCAGCGAGTACCACTGCGGTGACGAGCGGTCGAAGCGGTTGGCGAACTCCAGCGACAAGCTCTCGAACTTGTGCTGCTGCCCGGTGGCTCGGTACAGGTCGAACAACACCAGCCAGGTCTCGGCATGGCCACCGCGCGCCGCATTCGGCTGGCACAGGTTTGTCAGCGCTTGCTCACATTGATTGAAGTCGGCATTGGCGAAGGCGATCACCGCCTCGTCCAGTTCGGGGTCGTGCACCACCTCGTTCACTTCGACCGCAAACCGGCTGTTCGGATCGAAGCTGCCGTCACTGCGCGGCAGCCCGGCGCCGCCGATCGGCTGGACGGGCAGGTCGGGCAGCAGCAGGTCGGTCCGGTCGGTTGGTCGCGGCGCAGACTTGCTCGCCGGGGCCCAGGTGCTGACGACCCCAGGCGGCGGGCTGCGCAGTGGCGCCACGCCCGGCACACGTGGTAGCACCGCCGGCGGGAAATGGCTGTCGGGCAGGGTCGGCAGCGACGGCATCCCATCCAGCGCGCCCGGTGCCGGCGGCTGTGCTGCGGCGGTGGCGGGCGCCATGGCAGGCGGCGGCCTGTGGCGCTCGAACGCGGCCGGCTCGGTGGGGGCGGTGTAGAAATCAGTCGGGTGCTGCGGTGCCACCGGCGCGCGACGGGGCGCTGGGCGCTGGCGCACCACTGGCTCACGCGGCACCTGCTCGCCGACCATCTGCTGCTCGATCTCGTCGATCTTGGCCTTCACGCCCACATCGGCGCGGGCCCCCGCGCCGTCGGACAGGCGCACTTCGGAGTCATCGACCTTCGACGAGCCACCCAGCGCCGCCAACTGCTCGGGCGACAGGCCGTCACGACGCAGCTTGCGCAGGGTGTCGAGCTCACGCTTGCGCACGAAGTCATTGCGGCGCTTGCGCTCGACCATGGCCTTGAGCTCGGACTTCTCCAGCTCATTGCCGTCGTCCTGGCGTGTGGCCACGTCCGACCAGTCGGTGGCCGGGTTGGCCACGAAGCGAACCACCTTGCGGAAGAAGCTTTCGCCGTCCTTCGGATCAGCCATGGCGGTCAGTGGGTCGGCGGCTGGCGCAGATCAGTCGCCAAACATCTTCTGCTTGAGTTCACGCCGCTGCTGTGCCTCGAGTGACAGGGTGGCCGTGGGCCGTGCCAGCAGGCGGCCCAGGCCGATGGGTTCACCGGTTTCGTCGCAGTAGCCATAGTCACCGGCGTCGATGCGGGCGATCGACTGCGAGATCTTCTTCAACAGCTTGCGCTCACGGTCCCGTGTACGCAACTCGAGCGCGTGTTCTTCCTCGATGGTGGCGCGATCGGCCGGGTCGGGCACGATGGACGTGTCCTCGCGCAGGTGCTCGGTGGTCTCGCCGGCGTTGCTCAGCAGGTCGTCCTTCAGGGCCTGCAGCCGGGCGCGGAAGAACTCCAGCTGCTTGTCATTCATGTACTCGCTGTCGGGCATGGCCTGCAGCTCGGCTTCGGTCAGGTCCTTGCCGGCCTTGGTCTTCCAGGCGTTGACGAGCTTCGGGTCCGCCTTGTGCGCGGTTTTCACAATGTCCATGGGTTCGGGGTAGCCGCGGGCAGGCGGTCTCGGGGGGGCAAAGCGCTCGGCAAACCGGCTGGTGGCCGGTACGGGAGCGGGGGCAGCCACGGCCTTGGCAGTGGCCTTGGAGCCGGCGGCAGCCTTGGTGGTCTTGGCAGGCTTGGGGGCCGTGGCCGGGGCGGCAGTGCCGGGGGGCTCGGCCGAGGCTGTGGGGGCGGGCACTTTGGCGGTGGTCTTGCTCACTTCCGGGCTCCTCGCAGTGGCGCTGTACCTGTTGTCCGCCACGGCTGGTGAATCTGCCGCGTCGCTTGAGGCGCGCGGATTGTAGCCACGCCCGCAGGCGAGAAAACCGATCAGACGAGGCAGCCTTCCAGGCCTTGCAACAGGATGTCACGTGGCAGGTCGATGCCGATGAACACCATCTTGCTCTGCTTTGTCTCGCCCGGCAGCCATTTCGGCCCCAGGTCGCTGCCCATCAGCTGGTGCACGCCCTGGAACACCACCTTGCGCTCGCTGCCCTTCATATAGAGCACGCCCTTGTAGCGCAGCATCTTCGGGCCGTAGACCTGCACGATGGAGCCGAGAAAGTCTTCCAGCTTGGCGGCGTGGAAGGCGCGGTGGCTCTTGAAGGCGAAGCTCTTGACGTCGTCGTCGTGCACATGGTGATGCGGGTGGTTGCAGGCCTCGCCGGGGGCGTGGTCGTGGCCTTCATGGCCATGCGCATGGCCGTGGTCATGCCCATGGTCGTGGCCGTGGTGGTCGTGCCCGTGGCTGTCTTCGGTCAGGAAATCGGGGTCGATCTCCAGCTTGGCGTTCAGGTTGAAGCCCTTCAGGTCAAACACGCTGGCGATGGGCACCTCGCCGAAGTGCACCGCATGCTGCGGCGCACGCGGGTTCATGTGCTTGATGCGGTGCTTCAGCGCGTCCACCGCCGGCGCGTCCACCAGGTCCGCCTTGCTGATGAAGATCTGGTCGGCAAAGCCGATCTGGCGGCGGGCTTCCTGGCGGGTGTCGAGCTGGCTGTCGGCATGCTTGGCGTCGACCAGGGTCAGGATGGAGTCGAGCAGATAGCTCTCGGCGATCTCGTCGTCCATGAAGAAGGTCTGCGCCACCGGGCCGGGGTCGGCCAGGCCGGTGGTCTCGATCACCACCCGGTCGAAGCTCAGTTCGCCTTTGCGGCGCCGGGCGGCCAGGTCGCTCAGCGTGGTGCGCAGGTCTTCGCGGATGGTGCAGCAGACGCAGCCGTTGCTCATCTGGATGATCTGCTCCTGGGTGTCGGTCACCAGGATGTCGCTGTCGATGTTCTCCTCGCCGAACTCGTTCTCGATCACGGCGATCTTCTGCCCATGGGTTTCGGTCAGCACGCGCTTGAGCAGCGTGGTCTTGCCCGAGCCGAGAAAGCCGGTGAGGATGGTGGCGGGGATCAGGCCTTGGGACATGGGGGCTCCGGAACGCAGGTGAGTGTGGCGGCTGGCACCGCCCGTGCAACCCCGTCAGTTGGGGGCGGCGAACTGTGTTGCAAGGGCGCAGTGGTGTCAAGCTGCCTGGGCGGTGTCGGGCAGACCTGACACGCCGATGGGTTATTCTCGACCAACGTCACCACCGACACCCCCGTGTCCGAACCTCCTTCCAGCCGGCCGCTGTCCCGCAGCGCGGCCCCCCAGTCCGGCCGGTCGGCCGACAAGCCGCCGGACGCCGCGACCGACAAGCGTGGCCTGTTCGAGCGCCTGGTGCAGTTCCTGTCGCCCGGCCCCGATTCCACCGACGAACTGATGGCCACGCTGGCCGACGCCGAGCAGCGTGAGCTGATCGCGCCGGAGAGCCGCGTCATGCTCGAAGGCGTGCTGCGCATGGCCGAGATGAGCGCCGGCGACGTGATGGTGGCCGCGCCGCGCATGGACCTGCTCGACATCGACGCGCCCTATGACGAACTGCTGGCCACGGTGATCGAGACCGGCCATTCGCGCTTTCCGGCCTATGAAGACCGGCGCGACAACGTGATCGGCATCCTGATGGCCAAGGACCTGCTGAAGCTGCAGCGCTCGCCCGACCTGAGCCTGCGCACCCTGCTGCGGCCGGCGGTGTTCGTGCCCGAGAGCAAGGGGCTGAACGAACTGCTGCGCGACTTCCGCGCCAACCGCAACCATCTGGCGATCGTGATCGACGAATTCGGCAACACCGCCGGGCTGATCACCATCGAGGACGTGCTCGAAGAGATCGTCGGCGAGATCGAGGACGAGTTCGACGAAGACGCCACCGCCGCGGAGAACGGCATCTACACCCTGGCCGACGGCAGCCACCGGGTGGCCGGCGACACCGACATCAGCGCCGTGAACGAGGTGTTCGGCACCACGCTGCCGGACGACGACTTCGACACCATCGGCGGCCTCATCGCCCACCAGCTGGGCCATGTGCCGCGCCGCGGCGAGGCGGTCGAAGCCGGCGGGCTGCACTTTCAGGTGATGATCACTCGCGGCGGGGCGGTGCGCTGGTTCCGCGTCGGCCGCCAGGCGACCGCCAGCACGGCGGACGCCGGTTGACCCCCACCGCCAGCAGCGGCCGCGGCTGGGCCGGGCTGGCCGACGTGGCTGCCGTGGCCGCCGCCGGTGCGCTGCAGACCCTGGCTTGCGTGCACACCGCCGCCTGGCCGCTGACGCTGGCCGCCATCGCGCTGCTGGCCGGGGCGGTGCAGCGGGCCACGCCCCGCAGGGCGGCGCTGCTGGGCTGGGCCTTCGGCACCGCCTGGCTGTGCGCGGCCACCTGGTGGTTGTTCATCAGCATGCACCGCTACGGCGGCCTGCCGGCGCCGCTGGCGGTGGCGGCCGTGGTGCTGCTGTCGGCGGCGTTGTCGCTGTACCTGGCCGCGGCCATGGCCTGGGTGGCGCACCGCCGCAGTGGCCGCCCGCTGGCTGACGCCAGCCGCTTTGCTGCGGGCTGGCTGGCAGCCGAACTGGCGCGCGGCGTCATCTTCACCGGCTTCCCCTGGGCCGCCAGCGGCTACACCCAGGTCGACGGCCCGCTGGCCGTGCTGGCGCCCTGGCTGGGGGTGTACGGCATCGGCGCGCTGTTGGCTTGGGCCGGCGCGCTGCTGGCGCTGGCCGCCGCGCAGGCGCCGGGCGCCCGGCTGCGGCCCGCTGCGCTGGCGCTGGCGGTGCTGGTGCTGCCGGCGGCCTGGGGCCTGGCGCTCGGCCCGCTCGACTTCACCCGGCCCGGCCAGGCCCTGTCAGTGGCCCTGCTGCAGACCAACGTCGCGCAGGACGAGAAGTTCGCCGCCGAGCGCATGCCCGCCACGCTGGCCTGGGTGGCGCAGGCGCTGACCACGGCCCAGGCTGACCTGGTGGTGACGCCCGAGACCGCGGTGCCGCTGCTGCCCGACCAGCTTGAAGAACTGGTGCCCGGCTACTGGGACGGCCTGCGCCAGCACTTCAGCCAGCCCGGTGGCCCGGCGGCGCTGGTGGGTGTGCCGCTGGGCAACTACGACGCCGGCTACACCAACTCGGTGGTGGGCCTGTCGGCCGACACCGCCACACACGGCGCCGGCTACCGCTACGACAAGACCCACCTGGTGCCGTTCGGCGAGTTCATTCCCACCGGCTTCCGCTGGTTCACCGCGCTGATGAACATCCCGCTGGGTGACTTCAACCGCGGGCCGCTGAACCCGCCATCGTTCTTGGTGCGCGGCGCCCGGGTGGCGCCCAACATCTGCTACGAAGACCTGTTCGGCGAGGAACTGGCGCGCCGCTTCGCCGACGCCGCCAGCGCGCCGACCGTGCTGGCCAACATCAGCAACATCGGCTGGTTCGGCGACAGCATCGCCATTCCGCAGCACCTGAACATCTCGCGCCTGCGCAGCCTGGAGCTGCAGCGGCCGATGCTGCGTGCCACCAACACCGGCGCCACCGCGGTGATCGACCACCGCGGCGTGGTGCAGGCGGCGCTGCCGCCCTTCACCGTGGGCGTGCTCAGCGCCACGGTGCAGGGCCGCGAGGGCCTGACCCCGTTTGCCCGCTGGGCAGCGGCCGCCGGGTTGTGGCCGCTGTGGGCCCTGGCGGCGCTGGGCCTGGCCTGGCCGGTGCGCCCCCGGGGCGGCCAGGGGGCGGCCGCTAAACTCGGCGACTGATCCTGTTTGCCCGTCCGCGGTGCCATCCGCGTTCCGACCCGCGCTCCAATTCGCACCGCCGACCCTGCCGATGCTCACCTTCCAGCAATTGATCCTCCGCCTGCAAGACTACTGGGGCCAGCAGGGCTGCGCACTGCTGCAGCCTTACGACATGGAAGTGGGCGCCGGCACCAGCCACACCGCCACCTTTCTGCGCGCCCTGGGCCCCGAGCCGTGGAGGGCCGCCTATGTGCAGCCCAGCCGCCGGCCCAAGGACGGCCGCTACGGCCAGAACCCGAACCGCCTGCAGCACTATTACCAGTACCAGGTGGTGCTGAAGCCCGCGCCGGCCAACATCCTGGAGTTGTACCTGGGCAGCCTGGAAGCGGTGGGTTTCGATCTGAAGGCCAACGACATCCGCTTCGTCGAAGACGACTGGGAGAACCCCACGCTGGGCTGCTGGGGTCTGGGCTGGGAGGTCTGGCTCAATGGCATGGAGGTGACCCAGTTCACCTACTTCCAGCAGGTCGGCGGCATCGACTGCAAGCCGATCACCGGCGAGATCACCTACGGCCTGGAGCGGCTGGCGATGTACCTGCAGGGCGTGAACAACGTCTACGACCTGGTCTACACCGACGGCCTGAAGTACGGCGACGTGTTCCACCAGAACGAGGTGGAGCAGAGCACCTACAACTTCGAGCACAGCGATGTGGACTTTCTGCTGCAGGCGTTTGCCGCGCACGAGCGGCAGAGCAAGCACCTGATGGACCAGCAGCTGGCGTTGCCCGCCTACGAGCAGCTGCTGAAGGCCGGCCACAGCTTCAACCTGCTGGACGCGCGCGGCGCGATCAGCGTGACCGAGCGCGCCGCCTACATCGGCCGCATCCGCAACCTGGCGCGGGCGGTGGCGCAGAGCTATGTGGACAGCCGTGCGCGGCTGGGCTTTCCGATGGCGCCCCAGGCCTGGGCCGACGATGTGCTGGCGCAATTGGCGCTGAACGCCCAGAAGAAGGCGGCCTGAGATGACTGACGTGAAGAACCTGCTGGTCGAACTGTTCGTTGAAGAGCTGCCGCCGAAGGCGCTGAAGAAGCTGGGCGAGGCCTTTGCCAGCGGCCTGGCCACCGCGCTGCAGGCCCAGGGCCTGGCGCCGGCCGATGCGGTGGTGACACCGTTCGCGTCGCCGCGGCGGCTGGCGGCGCACATCACCGGCGTGGCGGCCAAGGCGGCCGACCGCTCGGTGCTGCAGAAGCTGATGCCGGTGGCTGTGGCCTTGTCGGCCGACGGCCAGCCCACGCCCGCGCTGTTGAAGAAGCTGGCGGCCCTGGGCGCCGATGCTTCGGCCGTGCCGCAGCTCAAGCGCGCACCCGACGGCAAGGCCGAGGCGCTGTTCCTCGACAGCACCGTGGCTGGCGCCACGCTGGCCGACGGCATGCAGAAAGCGCTGGCCGAGGCGCTGGCCAAGCTGCCCATCCCCAAGGTGATGGCCTACCAGTTGGAAGCCGGCGCCGCCGCAGCCGACCTGCAGCCGGGCTGGACCACAGTGCACTTCGTGCGCCC
>JAGOBT010000607.1 GCA_017999135.1 Burkholderiaceae bacterium | reverse complement strand
GCGAGTGCGGCGGTGGCGTCGGTGCGCAGGCACCTGGCCAGGTGGCCGGGTGCCAGCACCACCGCATCCGGCTGGGTGCTGCGGCAGGCGTCCTGCGCCATCGGGCAGCGGTCGGCAAAGGCACAGCCGGCGGGCAGGTTGGCCAGGTCGGGCGGGCTGCCGCCGATGGTGGCCAGGCGGCCGCCCTTGTCCATCGCGCCATGGGCGCGGCTCTGCAGCAGGGCGCGGGTGTAGGGGTGGCGCGGTGTGCGGATCAGCTGCCGGGCCGTGCCTTCCTCGACGATGCGGCCGGCATACATCACCGCGATGCGGTCGGCCACTTCCACCGCGGCGCCGATGTCGTGGGTGACGAAGATGACCGACAGGCCCAGTTCACGCTGCAGCTCGCGCAGCAGCAGCAGCACCTGGATCTGCACCGTGGCATCGAGCGCAGTGGTGGGTTCGTCGGCCAGCAGCACCTGCGGCTTGCAGGCCAGGGCCAGCGCGATCATCGCCCGCTGGCGCATGCCGCCGCTCATCTCGTGCGGATAGGCGGCCAGGCGCCGCTCGGGGCTGGGGATGCGCACCCGCTCGAACAGCGCCAGCGCCCGCTGGTGGGCCTCGGCCTGGGACACCGGCTCATGCCGGCGGATGGATTCGGCGATCTGCGCGCCCAGCGTGTAGACCGGGTCCAGCGCCAGCAGCGGCTCCTGGAAGATCATCGACGTGACCTTGCCGCGGTAGTCTGCCAGGGCGCGCGGGCCCAGGGCCAGCACGTCGTGCCCAGCCACCTGCACCTGGCCGGTGATCTGGCTGCGGCGCTCGTTGTGCAGGCGCAGCAAGGTGCGCAGCGTGACGCTCTTGCCCGAGCCGGATTCGCCGATCAGCGCCACCACCTCACCGCGCTGCACCGCCAGGCTGACGCCGTTGACCGCCTGCACCGGCTTCCTGCCGCCGGTGAAGGTGACGCGCAGGTCGCGGATCTCGACCGCCGGGGCGGCCTTCGCGGTGTTGTCGTCTGTGGCAGCCATGGCGTCAGGCGGCTTTCATCGCGGGCGCGGCCATCGGGTGGCCGCTGCCGGGCTCGTGCACCAGACAGGCCACCGCGTGGGCGGCCTCGGCCACCACCGGCTGCGGCACCCGTTGGCTGCACACCGGCGAGGCCAGCGCGCAGCGCGGGTGGAAGCGGCAGCCGCTGGGCGGGTTGATCGGGTTGGGCGGGTCGCCAGCCAGCGGCGCTTCCTGCGTGCGGTGGTCGGGGTCGATGGCTGGCATCGAGCTGAGCAGGGCCTTGGTGTAGGGGTGCAGCGGGTGGTTGAACAGGGCCTCGCTCGGGCCCAGTTCGGCCACCTGGCCGAGGTACATCACCATCACCCGGTCGCTCAGGTAACGCACCACCTGCAGGTCATGGCTGATGAACACATAGGTCAGGCCGAAGTCGGCCTTCAGGTCCATCAGCAGGTTCAGCACCTGGGCCTCGACGCTCTTGTCCAGCGCCGACACCGCCTCGTCCAGGATCACCAGCCGCGGCTGCAGCGCCAGCGCGCGGGCGATGTTGATGCGCTGGCGCTGGCCGCCCGACAGCTCATGCGGGTAGCGTGCGGCAAAGCGCGCCGGCGCCAGGCCCACGCGGTGCAGCAGGTCGTGCGCGCGGCTCAGGGCCTCACGCTTGGGCACGCCGTGCACCATCGGGCCGAAGGCGATGGAATCCTCGATGGTCAGCCGCGGGTTCAGGCTGGCATAGCTGTCCTGGAAGACCATCTGCACCTGGCGGTGGAAGTCCTTTAGGCTCAGGTCGCGGCCGCCCACGGTGCGGCCGTCGAACACCACCTCGCCGGCGGTGGGCGTGATCAACTGCATCAGCAGCCGGGCGGTGGTGCTTTTGCCGCAGCCGGATTCGCCCACCACGCCCAGGGTCTCGCCCTTGAGCACGCTGAAGTCGACACCGTCGACCGCGCGCACCACGCCGGCACCCTTGCCGAAGAAGCCGCCCTTCAGCGCGAAATGCTTGGTCAGGCCGCGGATGGTCAGCAGCGGAGTCGTCATGCCTTGTTGTCCATCGCGCTGCGCAGGCCGTCGCTCAGCAGGTTGAAGGCGATCGAGGTGATGAAGATCATCAGCCCCGGCAGCGCAGCGATCCACGGCTGCACGTAGATGGCGGTGCGCAGGGTGTTGAGCATCAGGCCCCACTCGGGCTCGGGCGGCTTCACGCCCAGGCCCAGGAAGCTCAGGCCCGAGGCCAGGATCAGGCTGACCGCGATCAGGCTGGTGGCGTAGACGAAGATCGGCCCCAGCACATTGCCCAGCACATGCACCCGCACGATGGTGAAGGCATTGGCGCCGGAGGCACGCGCAGCCTCCACATAGTCACGCCCCTTGGCCTGGGCGGTGACGGCCTCGGCCACCCGGGCGATCTGCGGCACGAAGACGATGGTCAGCGACAGCAGCGAATTGAAGATGCCCGCGCCCAGCGCGCCACTGAGCGCAATCGCCAGCAGCACCGACGGAAAGGCGTAGAACACGTCGATGGTGCGCATGATGGCGGTGTTGACCCAGCCACCTGCATAGCCCGCCAGGATGCCGATGGCCGAGCCGATGATGAACGCGAACAACACGGGCGTCAGACCCATGAAGAGGCTGAGCCGCGCGCCCACGATCAGCCGGCTCAGCA
>JAGOBT010000608.1 GCA_017999135.1 Burkholderiaceae bacterium | reverse complement strand
GCACTGGCGCGGGCCAGGCGCAGGCGCATGGCCTCGGGCACGCCGCCATGGCGGGCGGCATGCATGAAGGATTCAACCGCACAGGCCAGCGCGCGGTGCAGCTCCTGCGCCTGCAGCTCGATGCCCTGCACATCGCGCTCGCGCAGTGAATCAGCCAGCGCGCCCAGCCGCTGCTCGACATGGGCCACCAGCGGCTCCAGGTCGGCGGCCAGCGCGTCCGGGCCGGCGTGCGCGTCCA
The DNA here is from genome assembly GCA_017999135.1 of Burkholderiaceae bacterium. Classification (GTDB taxonomy): domain Bacteria; phylum Pseudomonadota; class Gammaproteobacteria; order Burkholderiales; family Burkholderiaceae_C; genus Pseudaquabacterium. Next base: position 2,412 of record JAGOBT010000608.1, on the reverse strand, counting down.
GGCGCACGTCCACATCCATCGTCTGCAGCCGTGCCACGGTGGGGCAGGGCTCAGCGCTTGCCCACCGCGCCCAGCAACTCCTGGGCGTTGGCGATGAGCTTGTCGGCGATGGCGTCGGCGTTGACGGTGAACTTGCCGTCGCGGATGGCGTCGGAAATGCGCTGCACCTTCTCGGCGTCGAACACGCCTTCGGTGCTGCCCGCCGCCAACTGCGACACCGTGGGCGACAGTGCCACCTTGGCACTGGCTTCCACGCCGCCGGTGGCACCCGGCGCCGGCGTGGCTGCCGAGCCTGGTTTGCGTTCACTGACAGCCGGTGTGGCCGCCTTGTTCTCGAGATGACCGATCTTCATGATGGACTCCAGCAGAGTGGGCCTGAGTACCCGACCCTGAGACATGTTCGGGGTATCGGCGCAGCCAGAACGGACTTTAGGGCCTGGACGCAGAAAATCATTGTGACCGCTTGTTCAGGGGGGTGCCGGGGCAGGCCGGGCCGGGTCACAGCGCCACCTCCACGCGCCGCTCGGCGGTGGCGATGCCGGTGATGATGCGGCCGCTGTCGGTGCGCACGCGTGCCGCCTGCCCTTCCAGACCCGGCCCCATGGCCTGGCCTTCGCTGCTGACGGCATAGCCCGGGCCGTTGCCAATGATGCGCACGGTGTCGCCGGTGTTGAACAGTTGCCGCACTGTCAGGTCGCCCAGGCGCAGCGCATCGCCCGCGGCCAGGCTGCGCCGCAGCGTGCGGCCGACGGCCAGCGCCGGCTGGCCGATGGCGCGGTCGGGGCGTTCGGCCAGGTCCACCTCGGCGGGGTGCAGGTGGCGGGCCTCCAGCACCGTGCCGGCCGGCAGGGGGCTGCTGGCCACCAGCGACGTGGCCCACAGGCGCACCGTGACGGGCAGCGACACATTCCAGCGGGTGGCTCCCTGCGCACAGCGCAGACCCAGCCGCGTGCGGCCCAGCGGCCGCATGCCAGGCGGCAGGTACGGCACCACCTGCGTGCACGGCGCCAGCTTCAGCTGCGGCGGCAAGGGGCCCACCTGCACGTCCACCCGGGGCGCCTGTTCTGCGCTGCCCCACAGCACCAGGGCGGCGTCCTGCGTCATGCGCAGTACCTCGCCACGCACCGCCTCGGTCAGTGGCGAGCCCGGCTCTGCCGCGGGCGCCTGCGCGGCCAGCGGCATGGCCTGCGCAGCCAGCAGGCCGATGGCCAGCGCGGAACGGCGCAGCCGGGTCGGCCGGGGCGGCAGCGGGCATGGCGGACAGTTGATCACGTCCTGATGGTGCCGCCTGCGGCTGGCGCGCACTGGCCGGAATTGCAAGGCGATGCACCTGCTGTTCCCGCTCATGTTGGCGCATGGGCTGCTGACAATCGGCGCCAACCGGAGCCCTGGCCACTGGGCCAGCCTTCAGGACTTCTTTGAAGGGCCGTGCATGCAGAACCGACTGACCCAAGCGCTCGACTTCCAGTCCCAGGCCCTGGTGCTGCGGGCCGAACGCCAACGGCTGATCGCCAGCAACATTGCCAATGCCGACACCCCGGGCTACCAGGCCCGTGAAATGGACTTTGCCAATGCGCTGCGCCAGGCCACCGGCACCACCGTGCCCAGCGGCGCCCGGCTGCCGATGGCCACCACGCACAGTGGCCACGAGCCCGCCACGCCGAATCTGCGCGAAGACAACGGCCTGCTCTACGCCCGCCACAGCCAGGACGCGATCGACCGCAACACGGTCGACATGGACCGCGAGCGCGCCAGCTTCACCGACAACACGGTCAAGTACGAAGCCACGCTGCGCTTCATCAACGGCAGCGTGCGCTCGATGCTCGACGCGATGCGCAGCCATAACCAATGAAGGCTGATGTGATGGTTGTCGAAGCAGGGCGGGCCGAGCGCCGGGCCGCCCCAAGCCGGCCCGCCATCCCCTTGGGGGATCGGCTGGCGTACCCGCCAGACGAGGGGTTGCAATGAGCATGTTCAAGATCTTCGATGTGTCGGGCAGCGCGGCCAGCGCGCAGACCCAGCGGCTGAACGTGGTGGCCAGCAACGTGGCCAACGCCGACACCGTGGCCGGCCCCGATGGCCAGGCCTACAAGGCGCGGCACGTGGTGTTCCAGTCGCTGCTGATGGGCGAGGCCACGTCCACCGGGGTGCAGGTCAGCCAGGTGATCGAAAGCCAGAACGAAGGCCGGCGTGTGCACAGCCCCGACCACCCGGCCGCCGACGCGCAGGGTTATGTGACGTACAGCAACGTCAACCCGATCGAGGAGATGGTGGACATGATCTCCGCCTCGCGCTCGTACCAGAACAACGTGGAAGTGATGAACACCGCCAAAGGCCTGCTGTTGAAGACGCTGCAGATGGGCCAGTCGTGATGCACTACCCCCACTCCAGGAGCGCTGCATGAGCACCGTC
>JAGOBT010000606.1 GCA_017999135.1 Burkholderiaceae bacterium | reverse complement strand
TCCCGGGTCCGCGTGACGTCATGAGCAGGAGGGCTCGATGCCAGGGCGACACACCGTCATTCGCACCACCATCCACCTGGCGCTGGCCGCCGCGCTGAGCGCCGGCGTGGCCGTGGCCCAGGCGGCCACGCCCAAGCCGGTGCCGCCCGAATTGCCGGCGGAAACGCTGGCCAGCGGCGGCACGCTGGCTGCCACCTCCACCGAGCGCATCTACGTGGCCGACGTGATGATCTTCAACATCGTCGACGGCCGGCTGCGGGTGTTCGACGCCCGCGCCGGAAAGCTGCTGGGCATGGTCAACACCGGCTACGCCGGCAACTTCGCGCTCAGCGCCAAGGCCGACGCCCTGTTTGTCGCCACCACCTACCTCAGCCGCGGCGGCCGCGGCGACCGCACCGATGTGCTGGAGGTCTGGGACACCCAGACCCTGGGCTTCAAGTACGAGGTGGTGCTGCCGCCCAAGCGCGCGCAGACGCTCAACTACCGCGGCATGGTCAGCGTCACCGGCAACGGCCGCTTCGTGCTGGTGCAGAACGCCACGCCGGCCACGTCCATCACCGTGGTCGACCTGGCCGAGAAGAAGGTGGCCACCGAGGTGCAGACACCCGGCTGCTGGGGCACCTGGCCGGCCAGCAGCGGCGCGCGTTTCTCCATGCTGTGCGGCGACGGCAAGGTGGCCACGGTCACGCTGGACGACCAGGGCCAGGTGGCCGACCGCCAGCTGAGCGACAAGCTCTTCGACGCCGACCAGGACGCCTGGTTCAACACCGCCGAGCGCATCGGCGACCGCTTCTTCTTCATCTCCTTCAAGGGCACCCTCACCGAGCTGGACCTGACGGGCCCAGCGGCCAAGGTACTGGGCAGCCGCCCCATCGCCGGCACGCCGCAGGACGCCAAGCGCGGCTGGCGCCCGGGCGGCTACCAGGCCTTTGCCGTGCACCCCGGCGGCAAGGTGGCGGTGGTGTCCATGCATGAGGGCGGCCGCGAAGGCAGCCACAAGCTGCCGGCCAAGCAACTGTGGGTGGTGGACCTGGCCACCGGCAAGAAGCTGGCGGCCCACCCTGGCCACAACACCGCATCGCTCACCTTCAGCAAGAGCGGCCAGCGGCTGCAGGCGCTCGACGGCGTGACCGGGGCGCTCAACGTCTGGGACTGGACCGACGGCGGCAAGCTGAAGAAGGTGTCCACCGTCCAGCCCGTCGGCCAGGCCGCATTGCAGCTCGAATCCCATGATTGATCCGCTGCTGGTCTGGATCGCGCTGGCCTGCACGGCCACGCTGTTCGCGCATGCGGCGGTGGCCAAGCTGTCCGATCGCACGTTGTTCGCGCAGCACCTGGCCGCCTACGGGCTGCCGCATGGCCTGCTGCCGCTGGCGGTGTGGCTGATCCCCCTGGCCGAGGCCGCCACGGCCGTGGCCCTGTTGACGCCTGCGCGGGCCTGGGGCGCAGCTGCCGCCGCAGCGCTGCTGCTGGCGTACGGTGCCGTGATGGCCTGGCACCGCGCCCACGGCCGCCGGCTCGACTGCGGCTGCGGCGGCGAGCCGCTGCCGCTGTCCTGGGCGCTGGTGGTGCGCAACGCGGGCCTGGCCGTGCTGGCGCTGCTGGCCGGTGCCCCGATGGCACCCCGCCCGCTGTCGCTGGCCGACTTCCTCGTCATCGCCGCAGCGCTGGTGCTGGCCACCCTGCTGCACGCGGCCCTGCACCAGATGCTGCGCCACCGTGCGCGCCTGTCTTACCGGAGCTGATGTCCCATGGATGTGTTGACCGTTTCCGTCGTGCTGCTGTGGCTGGCCGTGCTGGTGCTGGGCGTGATGCTGTGGGCGCTGTCGCGCCAGGTGGGCGTGCTGTTCGAGCGCGTGGCGCCGATGGGCGCCCTGGTCACCGACGCCGGCCCGGCCGTCGGCGAGCCCAGCCCGTCGTTCCAGCTGCGCGGCATCCAGTCCGAGGCCGTGGCCATCGGCGGGCCGTCCGAGCGCGCCACGCTGGTGTTCTTCCTGTCGCCCACCTGCCCGGTGTGCAAGAAGCTGCTGCCGGTGCTCAAGGCGATGCAGCGCGACGAGCGGCGCGCCGTGTCGGTGGTGCTGGCCAGCGACGGCGAGCGCGCCGAGCACCTGCGCTTCGTCACCGAGCAGGGCCTGGGCCACATGCCCTACGTGCTGTCCACCGAGCTCGGCATGGGCTACCGCGTCTCGCGCCTGCCCTATGCCGTGCTGCTGGACCGCGGCGGCATGGTGGCCGCCAAGGGCCTGGTGAACTCGCGCGAACAGCTCGACAGCCTGCTCAACGCCCATGACATGGGTGCACCGAGCATCCAGCAGTACATCGACAAGCAAGCCGCCTGAAGGAGTGACCCCATGTTGAGCTGGTTCTTCGCCTGGATCGACCGCTTCACGCAGCGTGCCGTGCGCCAGGCGGCGCACCGCCACGGCCGGCGCAGCTTCATCACGCGCCTGGGTGCGGTGATGGTGGGCGGCACGGTGCTGCCGATGCTGCCCTTCGACCGCAGCGGCCAGATGGGGCAGATGGGGCAGATGGGCGCGGCCCAGGCCGCGGGCGGCGGCGGGCAGAAAGGCAAGGCCAAGGACGACCCCGCCAACGACCCCCTGAAGTGCGAGTACTGGCGCTATTGCGCCTTCGACGGCTTCCTGTGCAC
>JAGOBT010000605.1 GCA_017999135.1 Burkholderiaceae bacterium | reverse complement strand
AACCCGACCTTGGAGACGGCGTAGGTGAACCACCAGGCGCCAGCAATGGTCAGCCCGACGCCGATGGCCCCGGCCCAGCCCCAGGGCGGCACCTTCTGGCGGCGCGCCCAGACGATGGCGGCGGTGAGCCACACCAGCGCGAACAGCAGCGCGCCGCCGTGGCCGATGCCGGTGCGGGCGATCAGGTCGCGCGCGCCGCCGCCGTCGATGGTCCACCACTCCGAGATGGCCAGGCGCAACGGCGAGAGCGCGCCGGTCAGCGCCGACTGCGCCGTCACTGCAAAGATGAGACCCGACAGCAGCGAGCGCAGGTTGCCCTGCGCGGCCAGCACCAGCAGCCGGCTCGAACAACCGCGCGCGAGGATCATGCCGATTCCGAACAGGGCCCCGCCAATGGCCGCGCCGGACAGGCTGCCGCGCGTGGCGATCTGCCGGGCATTGCTGGCGTCGAACCAGCCGCCCCAGGCCAGCGCCTGGGTCACGCCCACCGCGGTGGCGAAGGCGAACAGCCAGACGGTCAGCTTGCCGCCCATGTGATTGCGCGCGAACTCGATCACCGCCGAGCGCAGGCAGAAGCGCGAGCGCTGCGCCATGAAGCCGAAGGCCACGCCGATCAGCAGCGCCCCCAGCGCCAGCGAGCCGCTTTCACCTAATCGTTCGACGAGGGTCTCGAGCATGATTCAACGCGACTTCATCCAAGCGTCCCACAGCGGCTCCGGCTTGCCGCGGCCGGGAGTTTCAGCTCATGGCTTGATGTAGGCATGCCCCTGTCCCTGCAACTTTGCGATGCGGACCACGCCCGAGGGTGTGAACTCGGCCTCCTGAATGAACTGGTCCTTCTTCAGGCCGCGGTTGCGCAGCGTGATCTCGCAGATCTCGAAGTTCACGCCGCGGCTCTTGAGCGCCGAGACCAGCGGTGCAAACTCGGTGCCGTTGGCGGCCTTGGCACCCTCCATCAGCATGTCGACGCCCTCGGCGTGCGTCACCACGGTGATCTTCGCCGCGGGGTCGGTGTCGAGGTGGTTGCGCACGTTGCGCAGGCCCTTGAGCCCTTGCGCGACGGTGTTGTCGAAGTGGTAGACCACCTTGTCCTGCGCAACGGCAATACCGGCGGACAGGGTCAACAGCAGGGCTGCGAGAAAAGATCGGAAGGGCATGAAGTTCTCCTGAACGTGAAAGGGTCGTCGAGTTGCGACCGGTCAGAACTCTATGCCGTCGGCAATGGCCCGGATGCCGGCCTGAGCGCAGGCATCGTCGGCATCGCCTCCCGGCGCTCCGGACACGCCGATGGCGCCCAGTGCGGCGCCGCCGGCTTCGATCACCAGGCCGCCGCCGATGGCCATCACGTGCGGCGCGGCGCGGATCCCGCTCATCGGCCGGCCGGGCTGGGTTTCGCTGGCGAGGGTGCCAGTCGGCATCCGGAAGCTGGCCGCGGTCCAGGCCTTCTGCGGAGCCACGTCGAGCGTGTGCGGGCCGGCGAAGCGGTCGCGCAGCAGCACCTGCACGAGGCCGGAACGGTCCACCACTGCCACGGCCACCTGGTGCCCGGCCTTGCGGCAATGGGCCATCGCGGCCTGTGCCGCCGCGAGCGCGGTTTCGGGCGTCAGCAGCTTGACGGTGTAGGTGGCATCGGGCGCGGCGCCCGCGGGCCCGGTCGCCAGGAACAAGGCGGCCAGGCTGCAGACCACGCCGGGGGTGCGCCAACCGCGGATGCCGGGCCTCATGACTTCGCCACTCCGGGGTTACCCTGCATGGCCACCAGCTTCGGCGTGTTGATGCGCCGGGGCTTGACCCGCCCACCCTGGGCCTTCAGCCAGGTCTCTACGTGCTCCCACACCGGCTTGACGCCGGGCAGGGACTTGGCTTCTTCCGCCACCGGGGCCCAGCCGGCCACCTTGTACTTCTTCGCGGCGTCCAGTGGCTTGCCGTTCAGGCGCATATCGGAGATGCGGCTGCCCATCTTTTCGGCCGGGCTCATCGTGTACGCCAGTCCGCCCACGCGCACCATGTCGCCGCCCTGCTGGTAGTAGGGGTCGGGGTTGAAGAGGTTGTCGGCCACGTCCTCGAGGATGGTCTTGATCGTCTCGCCGGTCATCTCGGTGAGCGTGGCGTAGGGATAGGTGATGGCCAGCTGGTCCATCAGCAGCTCGCGCGTGATGGTGTCGCCGGGCAGCAGGCTGGTGCCCCAGCGGAAGCCCGGCGAGAACGCAATCTCGGCGCCTTGCACGTCCATCATCGCGTCGCAGATCAGCTGGTCCCAGCTGCCGTTGAAGTTGCCGCGCCGGTACAGCAGGCCGTCGGTGACCGCCAGCTTCTCGGCCAGCTTGGTCTCGTAGGGCGCGCGCACCTTGGTGATCAGCGCCTGCATCTCGGCATCGGGCCGGAGCTGATTGGCGAAGATCGGCAGCAGCCGGTAGCGGAAGTCGACCAGCTTGCCGCCCTTCACGTCGAAGTCCATCAGGCCGAGGAACTTGCCGTTGCTGCCCGCGTTGGTGACCAGCGTGGTGCCACCGGCGTTCTTCACCGGCACCGCGACCGGCACGCCGTCGTGCGTGTGGCCACCGAAGATGGCGTCGATGCCGCGCACGCGGCTGGCCATCTTCAGGTCGACGTCCATGCCGTTGTGCGACAGCACGACGACCAGCTGCGCGCCCTTG
>JAGOBT010000604.1 GCA_017999135.1 Burkholderiaceae bacterium | reverse complement strand
GGTGGGCAGCCAGCATCTCGACGACCTTGCGGGTGTTCTCCACGTGCCGCGCCATGCGCAGCGGCAGGGTCTCGATGCCCTGCAGGATCAGCCAGGCGGTGTGCGGGCTCATGCAGGCGCCGAAATCACGCAGGCCTTCGCGCCGGGCGCGCAGCAGGAAGGCGCCGACGGTGCTTTCCTCGCTGAACACCATGCCGTGGAAGCCGTCGTACGGTTCGCTCAGCTCGGGGAAGCGGCCGGAGGCCGCCCAGTCGAAGGCACCGCTGTCGACCAGCAACCCGCCCACCACCGTGCCGTGGCCCGACAAAAACTTGGTGGCCGAGTGGTAGACCAGATCGGCGCCATGGTCGAAGGGCTTCAGCAGCCAGGGCGGTGTGAAGGTGCTGTCGACCAGCAGCGGCAGCTTCGCGTCATGGGCGATGGCGCTGATCGTGGGGATGTCCAGCACGTCCAGCCCCGGGTTGCCCAGGGTTTCGCCGAACAGCAGCCGGGTTTCGGGCCGGATGGCGGCGCGCCAGGCGTCCACGTCGCCCGGCGGCACGAAGGTGGTGCTGATGCCGAAGCGGCGCAGGGTGTAGTCCAGCAGGTTGTGGCTGCCGCCATACAGCGCGCTGCTGGCCACGATGTGGTGGCCTGCGCCCGCCAGCGTGGCCACGGCCAGGTGCAGCGCCGCCTGGCCACTGGCGGTGGCGATCGCGCCCGAGCCACCTTCCAGTGCGGCGATGCGCTCTTCCAGCACCGCCGTGGTGGGGTTGCTGATGCGGCTGTAGACATGGCCCGAGCGCTCCATGTTGAACAGCGACGCCGCGTGCTCGCTGCTCTGGAACACGAAGCTGGTGCTCAGGTGGATGGGCGTGGCGCGGGCGCCGGTGGTGGGGTCGGGCGTGGCACCGGCATGCAGTGCCAGGGTGTCGAAGCCAGGATCGCTGTAGCCAGCCATGTGCAGGGGGCCGCCCGGGGGCGTGCCAGGGTGTCGTGGCCGCAGATTGTGTGCTATGTTTTTTCACCCGCCCCGCGGCACACCGGGCGCCACACCCCAGGAGATTCCCCCATGAAAGTCAGCGACATCCTGCGTGTCAAGGGCAACACGCTCTACACCGTCTCGCCCGCCCAGCCGCTGGCCGAGGCGGTGCAGACCATGGCCGAGCACGACATCGGCTCGCTGGTCGTCATGGAATACGGTGACCTGGTGGGCATGCTCACCTTCCGCGAGGTGATCGCCGGCATCTGCAAGAACGGCGGCGCCGTGGGCACGCTGACGGTGCGCACCGTGATGGACGACGCCCCGCTGACCTGCACCCCCGAGACCGAGATCGACGAGGTGCGCCGCATGATGCTGGGCCGCCATGCCCGCTACATGCCGGCACTCGACGGCAAGACGCTGATGGGCGTGATCTCGTTCTACGACGTGGCCAAGGCCGTGGTCGACGGGCAGGACTTCGAGAACCGCATGCTCAAGGCCTACATCCGCGACTGGCCGCAGGAAGAGGAAGGCGCCGACAGCCCGAAACTTTAGGCCCCCCCGAAGCGCCTGCGGCGCTCCCCCCAGGGGGCGCCGCCAGTGGCCCGGCAAAGCCGGTTCCACGTCGGCCGCTTGATGGGGCAGTGCCCTGCGACAATCCGGAACCCGGTGTTGAACGACATCGGGTTTTTCACTTTCTGGATGTCCCCATGCCCGGCAGCACCTTCGGCACCCTGTTCTGCGTCACCAACTTCGGCGAGAGCCACGGCCCGGCCATCGGCTGCGTGATCGACGGTTGCCCGCCCGGGCTGGCGCTGGGTGTCGACGACATCCAGCCCGAACTGGACCGCCGCCGCCCCGGTACCAGCCGGCACGTGACGCAGCGCAACGAAGCCGACCAGGTCGAGATCCTCAGCGGCGTGTACGACGGACTGACCACCGGCACGCCGATCTGCCTGCTGATCCGCAACACCGACCAGCGCAGCAAGGACTACGGCAACATCCTCGACACCTTTCGCCCCGGCCATGCCGACTACACCTACTGGCGCAAGTACGGTGTGCGGGATCCACGCGGCGGCGGCCGGTCATCGGCCCGGCTGACGGCGCCCACCGTGGCCGCCGGCGCGGTGGCGCGCAAGTGGCTGCACCAGCAGTTCGGCACCACCTTCAGCGGCTGGATGAGCCAGCTCGGGGAGATCAACATCCCGTTCGAGGATGCGGCGCAGATCCCGCTGAACCCGTTCTACGCCCCCAATGCCGGCATCGTGCCGCGGCTGGAGGCCTACATGGACGATCTGCGCAAGGCGGGCGACAGCTGCGGCGCACGCATCGAGGTGCGGGCCCATGGCGTGCCGCCCGGCCTGGGCGAGCCGCTGTATGACCGGCTGGACGCCGACATCGCCTTCGCGATGATGGGCCTGAACGCGGTGAAGGGCGTGGAAATCGGCGACGGCTTTGGCGTGGTGGCCCAGCGTGGCAGCCACCATGGCGACGAGATCACCCCGGCCGGCTTTGCCAGCAACCACAGCGGCGGCGTGCTGGGCGGCATCAGCACCGGGCAAGATTTGGTGGTGCGCATCGCCATCAAGCCCACCAGCTCGATCCGCACGCCCAAGGCCAGCATCGACCGCGCCGGCGCGCCCACGCAGGTGGAGACCTTCGGCCGCCACGACCCCTGCGTGGGCATCCGCGCCACGCC
>JAGOBT010000602.1 GCA_017999135.1 Burkholderiaceae bacterium | reverse complement strand
ATCACCACCCAGTACCTCACCGGCGCGATGCATGTGCTCAACAACGCCAGCTTCCGCTATGAGCGCGAGATCATCGGCACGCACGATGCGGTGCTGGAATTCGCCACCGAGATCGACGGCATCCAGATCAATGGCATCGACCTGATCCGCTGGAACGACGCGGGCCAGATCACCGACTTCAAGGTGATGGTGCGGCCGCTGAAGGCGGTGAACATGCTGCACCAGCAGATGGGCGCCATGCTCGAACGCCTGAAGCTGGGCCAGGCCCAGCAGCAGCAGTAGCCGCGCAGGCTCAAAGAACGAACGCAGCGTCCACCGGCACGCCCAGGCCGGTCACCATGCGGTTGGTCTGCGCGGCCATGCCGACGATGGCGATCAGCTCCATCAGCTCCGGCTCGGTCATGCCCTTGGCGCGCGCCGCGGCAGTGTGCGAATGGATGCAGTACTCGCAGCCGTGCGCGATCGACACCGCCAAGTAAAGCATCTCCTTCACCTGCGGCGGCAGGTGGCCCGGCCCCATCACCTGCTTCAGTTGCGACCAGGTGCGCGCCAGCAGCACCGGGTCGTGCGCCAGTGCACGCCAGAAGTTGTTGATGAAGTCGCTGCCGCGGGTGGCACGGATGTCAGCAAACACCGCAGCGGCCTCGGGCGACAGCTGGTCATCGGTCAGCAGGGTGACGGTGGGCATCGGGGTTCCAGGCAGCTGCGGGCCCGCCAGCCTACCAGCGCCCTGGCACCGGGCGGGCCCCGCCGCGGCATCGGCTAAGCTGGCCAGCCCTGTCGACCGGCCCGGCCCCTGCCGGGCTGCCATGCCGCATGCCCCTGGTTTCTGAAGACTGCCCGGCCTCGCGCCGCATGGCCCGCATGGCCCGCATGGCCCGCCTGGCCGCCGGCTGCATGCTGCTGCTGTGGGCCGGGCAGGCCGCCGCCCAGGCTGCAGCAGACACCGCCGCCTGCAGCGTGCTGTGGCAGGTGACGGCGCAGCCGGGCCGTGCTGCCGATGCCCCGCCCGGGCTGCTGGTGCGGCTGCGGTTTGCTGCCGGCAGCCGCAGCCAGACCGCGCTGCACCTGCCGGGCGGCTGGGCTGACCACACCCTGCAGCCGGCCGCGCCGGATGGGCCGTCGCAGCCGCTGCAGGCCGACGGCCCAGCCTGGCGCACCGTGTCCCATGCCCCTGGCACAACCGTGCACTTGCAATGGCGGCTGCAACCCACCGGCGACACCAACCAGGGTGGGCATGTGCAGATCACGCCCGACTGGCTGGCCTTCAGCGGCCAGGGGGTGCTGCCGATGCCCGAGGGTGCCGACGCTTCCGGCAGTGGCCCGGCCTGCGTGCAACTCGACGGCCTGCCGGCGCCGGCCCGCTGGGCCAGCAGCCACGGCACAGCCGAAGGTGCCGGCGCGCTGTTCGTGCTGGGCCCGTCGCCGGTGCCGCTGGCGCAACGGGTGCAGCAGGCGCTGTATGCCGGCGGCGCACTGCAATGGCAGGCGGCACCCGGCGTGCTGGCCGTGCTGCCCGCCGCCGCACCCTGGCCGTTCAGCGGTGACGCCATCGCCCAGGCCGGTGCGCGGGCCCTGGCCGCCATGCAGCGCCAATGGCCGACGCCCGCCGGCCGCGAACCCGGCCAACCCTGGCTGCTGCTGGCGCTGCCCACGGCCCAGCGCCCCCCCGCCACCACGCCACCGACCACGGTTGCCACCACGCCCACCTCCCTGCCGGAGACCACCCTGGCCAGCGCCTGGCACCGTGCCCTGGCGCTGCAGCTGCCGCCGGGCTGGGCTGGCGGCCCGGCGGCGCTGGAATCGGCCTTCACCCAGGCACTGGCGCGCGCCTGGACGGCCGAGCGCTTCGGCCCGCTGGCCCATGCCGGCCGCGGCGATGCCGCGCTGCGCGCCTGGTTCAGTGAAGGCTGGGCCGACTTCCTGGCCCACCGCAGCCTGCTGCGCGAGGGCCAGTGGACGCCCGACGACTACGCCGGTGCACTGAACGCCCGCGTGGCGGCCTACCTGGCCGAGCCGGCACGGGCCCTGCCCAACGCCCAGGTGGCCGCGGCCAGCACGCAGGCGCCGCAACTGGCGGCGCTGCAGGCCCTGCGCGGCGAGTGGCTGGCCCTGCAATGGCACCTGGCGTTGCGGCGTGCCGGCCACCCGGGGCTGGACGCCGTGCTGCGCCAGCAACTGGTGCCGGCCGACCAGGCCCGGCGCGACGGCCCGATCAGCGCGCCGCTGGCCACCCACCGGGTGGTGGCGGCACTGCGCGCCGTGCTGCCGGACCAGCCGCTGCGCGACCTGCAGCAGCACATCGACCAGGGGCAGCCCTTCACCTTCGACAACGACAGCCTGGGCCCCTGCTTCGCGCTGGCCACGCCGGCCGACCCGATGGCCGCGCCAGCCTACCGGCCGGTGGGCGACGCGCTGCAGCAACCGGCCTGCCAGGGCTGGCTGGGCACCGGCCCGCTGGCCGACGCCACCGCCCTGCCTGGCCGGGCCAGCCCCCAAGCGGTGCGCGGGCGCCCCACCCAGGCAGGTGCCCGGGCCGCGGCCAAGCCCGCCGCCAAGGCCAAGGCCAAAACCACCAAGACGGCCAAGGCCGCCAAGTCCGCCAAGTCCGCCAAGCCCACCAAGGCCGGCGCCAAGCCGCAAGCCCGCCGCACCACCCCCGC
>JAGOBT010000603.1 GCA_017999135.1 Burkholderiaceae bacterium | reverse complement strand
TGCAGCCATGCCAACGCCAACAAGCAGCACCAGCGGCAGATCGAAGTCGCACGCGACATCGCCGGGCAGATCGCAGCCGGCAGCCGCAGCATCTTCGGCGTGATGGTGGAGAGCCACCTGAACGCCGGGGCGCAGAAGTTCACCCCGGGCAAGGACGCCCCCGCGGAGCTGGCCTACGGGCAGAGCATCACCGACGCGTGCATCGGCTGGGACGACTCTGCCGAGGTGCTGAAGCTGCTCAGCGACGCTGTATTGGCGCGCCGCTGATGGGGTTCACTTCAGGCCATTGGTGAAGATCGTGGTGCCATCCACCGGCGACACGCCCCAGGCCTGGCCCAGGGTCGCGTCGACCTTGTCGGCCACATCGAAATGGCCCTTGTCGTTGGCGATGAAGTACATGACCTTGCCGAACGGGCCCGCGACCTTGTCGATGCAGACCGACAGCGGCTTGTAGGCCGTGCCCTTGTAGGTGATCTGGCCATCCTTCGCGATGACCAGGGCCGCCGTTCCGGACTTGGTGAATACGCCGCTCATGTTGTAGCTGCCCTCGTCACCATTGAAGGTGCCGTCATAGGCGTCGAGCTGAGCGGCCGTCGGCAACTCGACGCTCCCCGCCACGTACTTGGTGGTGTCACAGGTAGCCGTGAAGGCGCTGCCGCCGCCGCCGTCCGTCGGGGGATCTGCGGCGGGGTCGTCGCCGCCGCCGCAGGCGGTGATCAGGGTGGTGGCGGCAAGGCTCAGCAGGGTCAAGGCAAGGCGCTGGGTGGTCATGGTCGGGCTCCTGGGCTCGTGGGTTGGAGGGGGACCGAAGCGGTCCTTACCTGGTTACGCACGAAATGCGCGCCCCACGGCTCACGGCTTGGCGCGGCGCCTTCAGGTCTTGCTGGCGAGGCGCCGGTCGCGCGCCACCCAGGCGGCATACAGGCCGGGTTCGCGGCCCTCTGGCGACCCCTGCTTCCAGGCCGCCAGCGCGTCGCGGGCGGCACCGGCCGCCTCCTCGGCGCGGCCCAGAGCGGCCAACGCCTGGGCGCGCTCGCCCTGGGCCTGTGCCACGATCCACCAGTGGGACGCATTGGCTGAGTTGACCGGTTGCATCAGCGCATGCGCCTCCTCGGCGAGTGCCAGGGCCCGGGCGGCGTCCGCTGGCTGCCAGGCCCGCGCGGCCCAGACCAGGGTCTCCGCGCGGGCCCTCGCCACATAGAAATCCTCGCTCAGGGTGGCCTGCGGCAGGCCCTGAAGCGTGCTGGCCAGCACCTGGCGCGCCCGTTCATGCTGGCCGGCCAGCACCAAGGTGCGGCCCCGGGTGATGCCAAAAGCCCTCAGGTCGCGCTGAGCGGCCTTGTTGTCAGGGTCTGCCGCGACACTGGCCTGGCCGATCACCTGCACCTCGTCCAGCAAGGCCGGCACACGCGCGAACTGCCCGCTGGTGGCCAGCGCGACCGCCAACGACAGCCGGGCCACGGCCGTCTGGTGGCGGAAGTGGGCGTTGTCGGGCGCCATGCGCGCGGCTTGGTCACGCAGCGCCACGGCACGCTCGGCCAGCGGGACGGCCGCCGCGCTCTCACCGCGCAGAACCGCCGCGTTGGCGGCAATGAAGTGCGCCCAGGCCAGTTGGTGCACCCACTCGGCCTTGTCCGGCTCGCGCCCCTGCAAGGTGGCCATGTGGCGCAGCGCCGCCGCAAAGTGCGGCTCGGCCTGGGCCGGCCGGCCCAGGCAGGCGCCGGTGGCGCTGCCGCCGATGAGCATGCCCAGTTGGCCCTCCAACGTGGCCAGGCGCGACAGGGCTTCCTGATCCGCCGGCGCCTGCTTCAAGCCGCGCTCGGCCAGCGCGCGGGCCTTTTCCAGCGCTTCGCGCGCCGGCTGCAAGCGGCCGAGGCGGTTGGATTGCGAGGACTGCGCGAGCCAGATGTCGGTGGCCTGCGTCAGGCCGGCCACATCCAGCGCCGGGTCGTCCACATAGAGTGCCAGCAGGCCCTGGGCCTTGTCGAGGTTGCGCTGCGCGGCGTCCAGCCGCTCCAGGCTGGGCGAGAAGGCCTCGCCCTGCAGGATGGCGATTCGGAAGTAGGTCTCGGCCAGCTCCCGTGCGAGCGTCTTGTCGACCCCGGCTTCGGCGTTCACATGGCGGTGCATGTCGTCGAGGTAGCTGACGGCATCGTCCAGCAGCTCGCTGCGCACCTTGGTGGCCCCAGGCAGGTTGGCGATCTGGTCGTGGTACTGGAACACCAGCCGGTTGGCCAGCCGGCGCACATCAGCAAAGCGCTGGTCGGCCGCCTGGCGGGCCAGCTCGGTCTGCCGCATCTGCCAGGTGGTGCTGGCCAGGCCGCCGGCCAGCGCGAGCACCAGCGCCACCGCCGCACCGACGCCCAGCCGGTTGCGGCCGGCGAACTTGCCGAGCCGGTAGCGCCAGCTCGGCGCGCGGGCGCTGACCGGCCAGCCAGCCAGGTGCCAGCGCACATCCTGCGCCATCGCATCCACCGACGGGTAGCGGCGCTCGACCGGCTTCTCCAGCGACTTCAGGAGGATGTTGTCCAGATCGCCCCGCAGCCGGCGGCGGGTGGCCTCCCATCCAGGCTCGACCCGGCTGGCCGCCGACAGCGCGTTGCTCGGCCGGGTGGGCGTGGCCTCCAGCACGCTGCGCGCCGCCGCCTGCGCGGTGGTGGCGC
>JAGOBT010000601.1 GCA_017999135.1 Burkholderiaceae bacterium | reverse complement strand
ACGCAAGACCGCGAGATGGTCGGCGCGCTGGGCGTCAACCAGGCCTGGCTGTTCACCAGCGTGTTTGCGCTGGGCGCCATGCTGGCCGGGCTGGGTGGCGCGCTGCAGCTGCCGCGTGAACCCGCCTCGCTGCACCTGGATCTGCTGACCATCGGTGATGCGTTCGTGGTGGTGGTGGTCGGCGGCATGGGCTCGATCCCGGGCGCCTACGTGGCCGCGTTGCTGATCGCCGAGATCAAGGCGCTGTGCGTGGGCATCAGCAATGTCAGCGCCTTCGGCATCGACTTCAACTTCAGCAAGCTCACCCTGGTGGCCGAGTTCCTGGTGATGGCGGTGGTGCTGGTGTGGCGCCCCTGGGGGTTGATGGGCAAGCCGCAGGCCGCCACCCGCAACACCGCGTCGGTCGAGCCGCCATTGCGTGCCGCCGGCAAGCCGCTGCTGATGGCCGCCGCGGCACTGGCCATCGGGCTGCTGGCCCTGCCGATGGCGACTGCCGGCAGCCCCTACGTCACCGTGCTGGCCATCGACCTGCTGACGGCTGCGCTGTTTGCCGCCAGCCTGCACTTCATCATGGGCCCGGCGGGCATGCACAGCTTCGGCCATGCGGCCTACTTCGGCCTGGGGTCGTATGCGGCGGCCCTGCTGATGTTGAAGGCCGGCTGGCCGATGGAGGCGTCGCTGCTGGGCGCGCCGGTGGTGGCCGGCCTGGGGGCGGTGGTGTTCGGCTGGTTCTGCGTGCGGCTGTCGGGCGTGTACCTGGCCATGCTGACGCTGGCGTTCGCGCAGATCGTCTGGTCCATCACCTTCCAGTGGGACGACTTCACTGGTGGCAGCAATGGCGTCACCGGCGTGTGGCCGTCGGCCTGGCTGGCCGACAAGACGGTCTACTACTTCGCCACGCTGGTGCTGGTGGCCGGCGGCGTGCTGGCGTTGCGCCGGGTGCTGTTCTCGCCCTTCGGCCTGGCCATGCGCGCGGGGCGCGACTCACCGCTGCGGGCCGATGCCATCGGCATCGACATCAAGCAGATCCAGTGGCTGGCCTTCGTGCTGGCGGCGGTGGCCGCCGGGCTGGCGGGCGGCCTGTATGCCTTCAGCAAGGGCAGCATCTCGCCTGACAGCATGGCCGTGGGCAAGAGCGTCGACGGCCTGGTGATGGTGCTGCTGGGCGGCGTGCAGACCCTCACCGGCCCGGTGGTGGGCGCCGTCACCTTCACCTGGCTGCAGGACACCGTGGCCCGCAGCACCGACTACTGGCGTGCCCTGCTGGGCGGCATCGTGCTGCTGCTGGTGCTGGCCTTCCCGCAGGGCATTGCCGGGTTCATCGGCCAGCTGTTCGACCGCAGGAAGGCCGTGTGATGAGCCTTCTGAATGTCACCAACCTGGGCAAGCGGTTCGGCGGCAACGTGGCCGTCGATGGCGTCAGCTTCAGCGTGGCGCCGGGTGAACTGCTGGCGCTGATCGGCCCCAATGGCGCCGGCAAGAGCACCACGTTCAACATGGTCAACGGCCAGCTGCCGGCCGACAGCGGCAGCATCACGCTGGCCGGGCAGGAACTGGTCGGCCTGAAGCCGCGCCAGATCTGGAAGCAGGGCGTGGGCCGCACCTTTCAGATCGCCGAGACCTTTGCGTCGCTGACCGTGCTGGAAAACGTGCAGATGGCGCTGATCTCGGCCGACGGCCGGCTGTTCAGCCTCTGGCGCCGTGCGGCCGACCACAAGGCCGACGAGGCGCTGGACCTGCTGCGCCAGGTCGGCATGGCGGCCCAGGCCGACCGCCCCTGCAGCGTGCTGGCCTACGGCGACGTGAAGCGGGTCGAACTCGCCATCGCGCTGGCCAACAAGCCGAAGCTGCTGCTGATGGACGAACCCACCGCCGGCATGGCCCCGAAAGAGCGCAACGAGTTGATGGCCCTGACCAAGCAACTGGTGCTGCAGCGCGGCCTGGCCGTGCTGTTCACCGAGCACAGCATGGACGTGGTGTTCGCCTATGCCGACCGGCTGATCGTGCTGGCCCGCGGCCGGCTGATCGCCGAAGGCACGCCGGCACAGATCCGCGACAACCCGCAGGTGCAGGCGGTGTACTTCGGCACCGGCAAGACCTTCGAGAAGAAGGTGTCCGCATGACAGCCGCGCTGTTGAAGGTCGACGGCCTGAACGCCTGGTACGGCGCCGCGCAGATCCTCTTCGGCGTGGGGCTGGAGGTGGGCCGCGGCGAAGTGGTGGCGCTGATGGGCCGCAACGGCGCTGGCAAGAGCACCACGCTGAAGGCCTCCATGGGCATGCTGGCGCGGCGCAGCGGCACGGTGCAGTTCATGGGCCGCGACATCGCCCGTGCCGAGCCGCATGCCATCGCCCGCGCCGGCCTGGGCTACGTGCCCGAAGACCGCCGCATCTTCCATGACCTGACGGTGATGGAGAACCTCGACGTCGGCCGCCAGCCGGCCCGCACCTGGCCCGACGGCACCGCCGCACCCACCTGGTCGCCCGAGGCCCTGTTCCGCCTGTTCCCCAACCTGGGCGAGATGCCGCACCGCCCCGGCGGGCGCATGAGCGGCGGCGAACAGCAGATGCTGACGGTGGCCCGCACGCTGATGGGCAACCCGTTCCTGGTGCTGCTGGACGAACCCAGTGAAGGCGTGGCGCCGCTGATCGTCGAGCAGATGGCGCAGA
>JAGOBT010000600.1 GCA_017999135.1 Burkholderiaceae bacterium | reverse complement strand
GCGCCACGCCGGCCAGCAGCGCCAGGCAGGTCTTGGCGACGCTGAAGGTCTGGTCGGACCGGGCGGGCTGGCCCCAGCTGGCGATCTCGACGCCGTGCTGCCACACCACGCCGCTGCAAGGCCCGCGCGCATGCACGGGGCCGCGCAGACGGTTCCAGGGCGGCGGGTCGTCGTGGTGCACGCCGAAGCGCTGGGGCTCGCGCAGCGGATCACGCGTCCAGGGTGTCTCGTGGGCGTCGGCGAAGGCGGTTGCCAGTGCCAGGGAAGCCAGGGGCGCCAGGGGTTGCGAAGCGGGTGTGGGCATGGGCGGCAGTCTAGGAGGCTGTCGGGCGCAGGCATCGCATGGCCGCGCCCGCGCCGGTCATGGCGTGACCTGGATCCCCGCCGGCAGTGGCATGCCACGCCGGGCCATCGCCTCGCGCACCCGGTCGGGCCGGTCGCTGACGATGCCGTCCACGCCCAGGTCGAGCATGGCCTCGATCTGCGCCGGCTCGTTCACCGTCCAGGCCAGCACCTGCAGGCCCAGGGCCTGCGCTTCCTTCACCTGGGCGGCGTCCAGGTCGCCGAAGAAGCTGCTCCACACCTTGCCGCCGGCGGCGCGCACCATCTTCGGCACCGAGCCGTGGTCGGCCAGCGCGAAGCCGGCGGTCCAGGGCGTGGCCGGGCCGCGGCCCACGTTGTCCAGCCAGCGCTGGCGGGCCGTGAGGTAGACGGTGGGGATCTCCGGCGCCTCGCGCTGGATGACCTGCAGCGTGCGCCAGTCGAACGACAGGATGCTGGTGCGGGTGGCCAGGCCGGCATCACGCACCGCGGCCACCAGGGCGCGGGCAAACGGCTCGGGCGCGGCGGTGTCGTCGGGGGCCAGCGGGTTGATCTTGGTTTCCAGCGCCAGCCGCAGCTTCGGATCGCCAGCCCGCTTGACCAGCGCGAACAGCTCCGCCAGCGCCGGCAGGCGGGCGCCGTCCACCGGCTGCTGGTCGGGGTACTGGCCGGCATAGCGGGTGCCGGGCCTGAGCCGGCCCACGTCATAGCGCTGCAGCTCGGCCCAGGGGGTGTGGAAGATCACCGGCCCGCGCGCGGCCAGAAACTGGCCGTCGGGCCCGCGGGTGATGTCGGGGTTCAGCGACGGGTCGTGGCTGATCAGCAGCACACCGTCGCGGCTGATGGCGATGTCGGTCTCCAGCGTGTGCACGCCGATGGCCAGCGCCTTGGCGAAGCCGGCGATGGTGTTCTCGGGTGCCAGCCCGCGGGCGCCCCGGTGGCCCTGCAGGTCGAAGGCCTGGGCCGCATGCAGCGGCGCCAGCAGGGCGGCGGCGAGGATCAGGGCCAGGCGTTGCATCCGGGGGCTCCAGCAGTGGATGTGCCACTGTATGCCGCATCACAATCCGGTGATGTCCATGCCACCCCTGCCCCCGCTGCAATCCATCCACATCGCCAGCCACGCGCCCGGGCCGCGGCTGCTGGTCACCGGCGCGGTGCACGGCAACGAGGTCTGCGGCACGCTGGCCATCCGCCGCGTGCTGGCCGAGATCGAATCGGGGGCGCTGGTGATTCGCCGCGGCAGCGTCACCTTCGTGCCGGTGTGCAACCCGCTGGCCTTCCAGCGTGGCCAGCGCGCCGGTGACCGCAACCTCAACCGCGCGTTGGAGCCCAAGCCCTTCCCGGCCGACGACGAAGACCGCCTGGCCAACTGGCTGTGCCCGCTGCTGGCCGCGCACGATGGCCTGCTCGACCTGCACTCCTTCCACTCCGGCGGGGCCCCCTTCGTGATGGTGGGCCCGCAGGACAACGACGGCCGGCTGGAGCCGTTCGCCCATGCCGCCACCGAAGAAGCCCTGGCCCGCGTGCTGGGCGTGCCGCGTGCGGTGGACGGCTGGCTCGGCACCTATGCCAGCGGCGTGGCCGCGCGGGCGCAGCAGGCGCAGGCCGACGGCCTGGCGCCCGAAGCCCTGCCCGAGCTGCACCCGCGCTACGGCGTGGGCACCACCGAGTACATGCGCACGCAGGGCGGCTGGGGCCTGACGCTGGAATGCGGCCCGCACACCGACCCGCAGTCGCCCCAGGTGGCCTGGCGCGCCATCCACCGCACCCTGGCCCACCTGGGCATGACGGATGAGGATCCGCCGCAGCCGGCGCCCCTCGAGGCCCTCAGCCTGCATGCGGTGGTCGACAAGCAGCATGCCGACGACCGCTTCGTGCGGGACTGGCAAAGCTTCGATGCCGTGCAGGCCGGCACGCTGATCGGCCACCGCGCCAACGGCCAGGCGGTGCACGCGCCGGGCGACGGCTGGCTGGTGTTTCCCAACGCCCGTGCCGCCGCCCGGCAGGAATGGTTCTACCTGGCGCGCCTCAGCCGGCGTTTCGGCGCGGCGGGCTGACCGGCCCACCGCAGGCCAGCAGCCCTGTGGCGACGGCGACACGGGTGCAGCCCCGCGCGTCAGTTCCGGCCATCGACAGCCGTGATTTCGCCGAAGATTGTGCGGTCCGTTCCCTGAATCCCGTGCACCTGCGCGATCCATCCATGCCGACAGGCGCCCTGCCAACCCTGCACACTGCGCGCCGCCGCTGGCTGCGCGGCGGTGCGGCGCTGGGCCTGGCGGCGCTGGGCGGTGCCGGCTGCAGCACGGTGGCGCCACCGCTGCGCATCGGCGCGCACCCCTGGCTGGGCTACGA
>JAGOBT010000599.1 GCA_017999135.1 Burkholderiaceae bacterium | reverse complement strand
GCGTCGGCCAGGCCGGTGGCGGCCAGGGCCACGCCATGCTGATCCGCCCAGGCGGCATGGCGCTGCACCAGCTGCGCCGCCTTGTCGCGCGTGCGGTTGGCCACGGTGACCGACGCACACCCGGCCTCGACCAGCGGCCCCAGCACGCCCGCGGCGGCACCGCCGGCACCGATCAGCAGCACCCGCTGGCCGGCCAGCGGCACGCCGGCATGCTGCTGGATGTCGCGCACCAGGCCGGTGCCGTCGGTGTTGTCGGCGAACCAGCCGTCGGCGTCGAAGCGCAGCACGTTGGCGGCCTGGGCCAGCACCGCCCGCGCGCTGGCGCGCTGCGCCAGCGGCAGCACCTGGAACTTGAACGGCACGGTGATGTTGCAGCCCCTCGCCGGCCCCAGGCCGGCGGCCGGGTCGGCGCTGGCGATGAAGCTGCGCACTGTGGCGGCAAAGCCATCCAGCGGGCTCTCGATGCGGCCGTAGGCGATGTGCTCGCCGGTCTGGCGCGCGAACTCGGCGTGGATGAACGGCGACTGGCTGTGCGCCACCGGGTGGCCCAGCACCGCGTAGCGGTCGGGCAGGGGCTGGGGATCGGCACTCATGGCGGCCTGGATTGTGCGTTGCCGGCCGGTGGGGCCACGGCGGTGGCCTCGGCCCCGGATGCCTGGTTCGCCATCATGGTGGCTTCCAGCCCGTCGTCGCGGGTGAAGCGGAAGCGCGAGGTGATGACGATCTGGTCGGTCTGCTCGCGCAGCGTGGCATTGAAGCGGGCGAACGGCGCCGCCCGCTGCACGATGGCCACGGCCCGTCGGTCCAGCAGCGCATTGCCCGAGCCACGCACGATGTCGGCTTCAATCAGCCGGCCGGCCGCGTCGACGGTGATGTTCATCGTCAGCTCGCCATACAGCTTGCGGCCGCCGGCCTGCGGAAAGTCGCGCGTGCCACGCTCCTCGATGCGGCGGCGCAGCCTGTCGTAGTACAGCGCATAGGCCACCTCGCGGGTGGCCGGGCTCACGTAGCGCTTGCGCGGGGCGGCACTGTCGTCGTTGATGCGCTTCTCGATCTCGGCCAGCAGCTTCAGCAGCTGGCGGCGGCGCTCTTCCTGCTCGCGCTCCTGCGGGGTGCCGGTGTCGCGGCGCGGGTCGGGCGGCGGCAGCAGGGCCATCTCGCGGCGGATCTGCGCCAGCAACTGCTGCTGCTGGTCCTGCAGCTGGTCGACGCGCTTGCGGGCTTCGTCGGGCGCGTTGCCCATCTCGGCCTGCGGCATGGCCGGCAGGGGGGACGTGGCACGGCCCTCGGCCTGGTCGCCGCCACCGGCCAGCGCGGCCTGGGCCAGGGCCTTGGCCTCGGGCGGCGTCTCGCTGGATCGGGCGTTGACCAGGATCACCTCCAGCGGCGTGGCGCGGAACAGCCGGTCGAAGCCCGCCGGGTCGGCCCAGCGCCAGCCGATCAGCGCGCCGTGCACCGTCAGCGACACCGCCAGTGCGCCGTGCAGCGTGCTGAGGCGGCGCAGGGGCATGGCGGTGGTGTGCGCAGCCGCAGCCGGTGGGTCAGCCTGCCGGCGCGGCCGGGGCGGCGTCGCCCTCGGCGGGGGCCGCATCGCCCAGGTCGATGGCCAGCGCCAGCGGTGCGGCGGCGGCGGCCTCGTCGTCGTCGCCGGTGTCATCGGCGGCCGGTGCGGCAGGGGCGTCGTCCAGCCGGCTGGCCAGGTTGGCATGCAGGTCCAGCGTCAGCAGGTCGATGCCGGTGATGCGCACCCGCACATGGGCATTGCGCGGCAGGGACTCGCAGCCCAGCGCCTTGAAGACCAGCGGCACCGTGTCGGCACGCACCAGGCCGTCTTTCAGCGCCACGCCGTCCAGCTCGGTCACGTTGTTCTGCTGCAGCCAGCGCAATGTCCAGAAGCGCTCGATGGCGCGCTGGAAGTCGTTGTAGGCGGTGTAGGCGGCGTCGAACTGCGAGATCACCGAGAACAGCATCGCGTCCTTGGGCTTGAACGGCGCCACCAGCGCGGCCGTTCGGCCATGGCGGGCGGCGGCGATGATCTGCCACTGGTTCACCAGGTCGACATAGCGCCGCAGCGGCGAGGTGGCCCAGGTGTACTGCGGCACGCCCATGCCGGCATGCGGCGCCGGCTTGGTGCCCATGCGCACCTTGATGCCCGGCGCCATGCTGGCCTGGCTGCGGTAGATGCCCGGCACGCCGTGGTCGGCAATGAAGCCACCCCAGTGGCAGTTGGCCAGGATCATCGCCTCGCTGACGATCAGGTCCAGCGGCGCGCCACGCTTGCGCTCGCTGATGCGCACCGTCTCGTCGCCGTTGGGCTCGCCCTCGTTGCCATCGAGGCGGAAGTTGTAGTCGGGCCGGTTGAAGTTCTCGGGCTTGCCGCGCACCACCTCGCGCTGGGCCTTCAGGTGCCGCGCCAGGCGGAAGCAGAAGGCCAGCTCTTGCGCGAAGGGGTAGTCGGCGACCGACTCGCCGGTCAGCGCCGATTCGGTGACCACCTCGTCCAGCTGGTCATGGCGCAGGTTGGCGGCGATCGGCACCCGCTCGATGCGGGTCTCGGCGCCATTCAGCGCCAGCGTGGCTTCGTCGAAGCGGAAGTACACGTTCACCGCCGGGCAGTCGCGCCCTTCGATCAACGTGTACGTCTGCACGACGGTATTCGGCAGCATGGTCAGCTTGTGGC
>JAGOBT010000080.1 GCA_017999135.1 Burkholderiaceae bacterium | reverse complement strand
TAAGTCGTACGATCCATTTCGGGGCCTCCGTCAGCGAAGTTCGTCAAGGAGCTTCACTTTGGCACTCGATGCCGTGCGACGCGAGGCCCCACCCCTACCGCAGCCTGCCTTCTCCTTGCTCAGCGGCGTTCAGCAGCCTCTCGCACGCCTCGCTGTGTCGGTTCATCGGGTGGGAGGAGTCCATGCCATCTCCGGAGTGGTGCGCCTGGATCGGCATGGATGAATGGTCGGAAATTCTAAGTTTCGATTCATGAATGTCAAACGCATTCGCTGAATTGGGGCCAGCGCACAGGCAGCTGAAGAACCCGACCACGAAGCGGCGACACTCGGGCCCTGCACCTGCTGGGAGCTCCCGCCATGCCCGCCTTTCCTGCCCACGGCACCCCCTGGCCCGCGCTGCGCGAGCAGCTCGAAGCCGCCGGCCAGCGCGACATCGACTGGCGCGACGGCCGCCTGCCGATGTTCATCCACTACGCCGGCGAAGACGTGCTGGACGTGGCCCGGCAGGCCTTCATGATGTACTTCTCGGAGAACGGCCTGGGGCTGCGTGCCTTCCACAGCCTGGCCACTTTCGAGTCCGAGGTGGTGGCCATGGGGCTGGACCTGCTGCACGGCGATGCGGCCTGCCGCGGCGCGATGACCACCGGCGGCACCGAGAGCATCTTCCTGGCGGTGAAGGCGGCGCGCGACACGGCGCTGCAGCAGCGGCCGGGCATCCAGCGGCCGCAGATGGTGCTGCCGGCCAGCGCCCATCCGGCCTTCGACAAGGCCGCGCACTTCATGGGCCTGGATGTCGTGCGCACGCCGCTGGCCGAAGGCTTCCTGGCCGACCCGCAGGCCATGGCCGACGCCATCACCGACAACACGGTGCTGCTGGTCGGGTCGGTGCCGGCCTACCCGCATGGCGTGGTCGACCCGATCCCGGCCATCGCCGCGCTGGCCCGCTCCCGCGGCATCTGGCTGCATGTGGATGCCTGCGTGGGCGGCTACTTCGCACCGTTCGCCCGCATGCTGGGCGTGGCCCTGCCCAACTGGGACTTCGCCGTGCCGGGCGTCACGTCGATCTCGGCCGACCTGCACAAGTACGGCTACACCGCCAAGGGTGCCTCGACGCTGTTCTTCCGCGACCAGCAGGCCTTTGCGGCGATGGGCTGGGCCTTCGA
Source organism: Burkholderiaceae bacterium (assembly GCA_017999135.1). Lineage (GTDB taxonomy): Bacteria > Pseudomonadota > Gammaproteobacteria > Burkholderiales > Burkholderiaceae_C > Pseudaquabacterium. The sequence continues at coordinate 8,682 of JAGOBT010000080.1, read as the reverse complement.
CAACTGGGCGCGCGGTCAGTACTTCACCCACACCCTGGTGGGCACGCGGGCCGGCGGCGCCATCGCCGCGGCCTGGGCGGTGCTGAAGTACCTGGGCGCCGACGGCTACCAGCGCATCACCGCCCGGGTGCTGGCCACGCGGCAGCGGCTGGCCGACGGTGCCAGCGCACTGGGCATGCCGCCGCTGGGCCACCCGCAACTCGGCATCCTGGCGTTCGGGTCGCCCGACCACGACATGGCGGCGATCGGCGCGCGCATGAACGCCCGCGGCTGGGTGACCGCACTGAACAAGAACCCGCCCGGCATCCACCACATGCTGAACCTGACACATGAACCGGTGATGGACCGCTACCTCGACGACCTGGCCGCGGCGGTGGCCGAGGCGCGCGCCGCCGGGCCCGGGCCCGCCGCGCCACTGCAGGCGCGCTACTGACCGGGGCCCGCGCGCCCCGGCTGTGGCTACAGTCGGGCGGTCGACCCGACTGAACACGCCACCATGCCCACCAGCCTGCCCGCCCCTGCCCACGCCTTCGGCAACCTGCTTGCCGGGGCTTTCGTCATGCCCATCATCCGCATCGAGCAGCGTGCCAGCGCCGTGCCGCTGGCACGGGCGCTGGTGGCCGGCGGCGTGCGGGTGTTCGAAGTGCTGCTGCGCACGCCCTGCGCGCTGGACGCGATCGCCGACATCCGCACGCAGGTGCCCGAGGCCACCGTGGGCGCAGGCACCTTGCTGGGCGCGGCCGACGTGGCCAACGCCCTGGCCGCCGGCGCGCAATTCGCCGTCACGCCCGGGCTCACGCCCGAACTGGCCCAGGCCGTGGTGCGGCACCGGCTGCCCACGCTGCCCGGCGTGGCCACCGCCAGCGAGGTGATGCAGGCCATGTCACTGGGCTTCGACGCGCTCAAGCTGTTTCCGGCCCACGGCCTGTGGGGCGCCAGCCAGATCGAGGCGCTGCAGGGCGTGTTCCCGTCGCTGCGCTTCTGCCCCACCGGCGGCATCAAGCCCGAGCACATCGCCACCTACCTGGCGCTGCGCGGCTGTGGCGGCGTGGGGGGCAGCTGGGTCACGCCCGAGCGCCTGATCGACCAGGGCGACTGGGACGGCATCACCGCCCTGGCCCGGCAGGCCGCCAGCTTCCGCCGGCCATGAGGCGGACACCCCGCGCGGTGGCCGTGGGCGCGGTCTGCGCCACCCGCATCTTCCGGGTCGACAGCATCCCGCCGCCGCCGGCCAAGGTGCTGGCCAGCGCGCTGTGCGAGCTGTACGACGGCATGGCCCTGTCGGCCGCCTGTGCCTTTGCGCGCCTGGGTGGCCAGGCGGCCGTCTGGGCCCGCACCGGCGATGATGCCCAGGGCCGGGCGCTGCGCCAGGCAGTGCAGGCCGAGGGGCTGGACGTGGATGGCCTGCGCGCCGTGCCCGGCAGCGCCACCTCGCAGGCGGCCGTGGTGGTGGATGCGCGCGGCGAACGCCTGGTGGTGCCCTTCCACGATCCGCAAGTCGATGCCAGCCCGGCCTGGCTGCCGCTGCAGCAGCTGGGCCAGGCCGACATCGTGCTGGCCGATGTGCGCTGGCTGGAGGGCGCCGAGGCCGTGCTGCGGGCCGCCCAGGCGGCGGGCGTGCCGGCCATGCTGGATGCCGAGGTGGGCCCACTGGCGGTGCTGCAGCGCCTGGTGCCGCTGGCCAGCCACAAGGTGTTCTCCGACGCCGGGCTGCTGCACTACACCGGCCTGGCCTCGGTGGACGAGGCCCTGCTGGCCGTGGCCGCGCAGCAGGGTGGCCATGTCGGGGCCTCCTGCGGCGCGGCGGGTTATGCCTGGGCGGACGGCGGCCGGGTGCGCCGCGTGCCGGCACCGGTGGTGCAGGTGGTCGACACCCTGGCCGCGGGTGATGTCTTCCACGGCGCGCTGGCACTGGGCCTGGCCGAGGGCCGGCCGGTGGACGAGGCCGCCCGCTTCGCCTGCCATGCGGCATCGCTGAAGTGCACCCGCTTCGGCGGCCGCCTGGGCTGCCCGGACCGGGCCGAGGTGGAGGCGTCGCTGGCCAGCGGCTGAAGCCGCCGTCGCCGAAAACCCTCGTAGACGGTGGGCTGAAGGCCGGGGTACAACCCGGTGGTCAATCATCACACCAATACCGCGAGGAGACACCGATGACATTGCGCCAAGACCGCCGCCTGGCCCTGGGTGGCCTGGCCGCCACCGCGCTGGGTGCGGCCCTGCCGGGCCTGGCCCGCGCCCAGGCCGCCTGGCCCAACCGGCCGGTGACCCTGGTCTGCCCCTGGGGTGCCGGCGGCGGCACCGATGCCACCGCCCGCATCGTGGCGGCCATCCTCGAGAAGAACCTGAAGCAGCCGTTCAACGTGGTCAACCGCACCGGCGGGTCGGGCGTGGTGGGCCACTCGGCCATCGCCACGGCGCCGGCCGATGGCTACACCATCGGCATGATCACGGTGGAAATCACCATGATGCACCACCAGGGCCTGACCGAGCTGAACCCCACCAGCTACACGCCGCTGGCACTGATGAACGTCGACCCGCCCGGCGTGCAGGTCAACAGCGCATCGCCCTACAAGACCATCAAGGCACTGGCCGACGCCATCAAGGCTGCACCGGCCGGCAAGTTCAAGGCATCGGGCACCGGCCAGGGCGGCATCTGGCACCTGGCGCTCATCGGCTGGCTGCAGGCCATGGGGCTGAAGCCCGACCATGTGGCCTGGGTGCCGTCCAACGGTGCCGCACCGGCCATGCAGGACCTGGCCGCCGGCGGCATCGACATCGTCACCTGCTCGGTGCCCGAGGCCAAGGCCATGATCGACGCCGGCAAGGCGGTGAGCCTGGCGGTGATGGCACCGCAGCGCAACCCGCAGTTCGCCAACGTGCCCACGCTGAACGAGTCCCTGGGCATCAGCTACTCGGTGGGCGCCTGGCGCGGCATCGCGGCGCCCAAGGGCCTGCCGGCCGACATCGCCACCAAGCTGACGGCCGAACTGAAGAAGGCCTATGACTCGCCCGAGTTCCAGGACTTCATGAAGAACCGCGGCTTCGGCACCACCTGGGCCGACCCGGCCGCGTTCACCAAGTTCATGGACGACGGCAACAAGGCCATGGGCGCCGCGATGTCGGCCGCCGGTCTGGCCAAGAAGAGCTGACCCCGCCTTGCGCCTGCACGACAAACTGCTGGGCCTGCTGTGCGCGGGCCTGGGCGTGCTGCTGTTCGCGCTCACGCTGAACTTCCCGGCCCTGCCTGGGCAGAAGGTGGGGCCGTCGCTGTTCCCGCGGCTGATCGGCATCGGCCTGGTGCTGTGCGGCCTGGTCATCGCCTGGCAAGCCCGGCACCGCCCGGGGCCGTGGGCGGTGGTCAGCGACAGCCTGCGCGGCCGCGGCGCGGCGGGTTTTGCGGTGATGCTGGGGGCGGTGCTGCTGTACCTGCTGTCGGCCGAGCGGGTGGGCTTCATCCCGGCCGCCACGGTGGTGGTGGCGCTGGTGGCGCTGTGGCTGGGCGTGCGCGCCTGGCAGGCCTGGGCGCTGGGCGTTGGCAGCGCGCTGGTGCTGCAGTGGTTCTTCGGCACGCTGATGCGCGTGCCGCTGCCGCGAGGCTGGTTCATGCAACTGCTGTTCGGCGGCTGACCCGCGATGAGTGCTGTCATCGCCGCCTTCGGCCTGGTGTTCGACCCCTACGTGCTGCTGGTGGTGGTGCTGTCGGCCGTGTTCGGCCTGTTCGTGGGCGCCATTCCCGGCCTCACCGCCACCATGGCCACGGCCCTGCTGGTGCCGGTCACGTTCTTCATGCCGCCGGTGGCGGCGCTGGGCGCCATCGTGGCGGCCACCACCATGGCCATCTTTGCCGGCGACATCCCGGGGGCGATGCTGCGCATGCCGGGCACGCCGGCGTCGGCGGCCTATGTGGATGAGAGTTACGCCATGGCCCGCAAGGGCCAGCTGGAACTGAACCTGGGCGCCAACCTGGTGTTCTCGGTGCTGGGCGGGCTGGTGGGCGTGGTGTGCCTGATCGCGTTTGCGCCGCTGCTGGCCGAGGCGGCGCTCAACTTCTCGTCGTTCGAGTATTTCTGGCTGGCCTGCCTGGGCCTGAGCTGCGCCACGCTGATCAGCAGCGGCCCCAAGGTGCGGGCCCTGGTGTCGCTGCTGATCGGCCTGGGCGTGGGCACCGTGGGCATCGACCCGGTGGCCGGGCACCCGCGCTTCACCTTCGGCAGTGTCGATCTGATGTCGGGCATCAGCATGATCCCGACCATGATCGGTGCCTTCGCGCTGTCGGAACTGCTGCGCAGCGCGGGCACGCCCGGTGCCACCGGCGCGCTGGTGCAGGAGAAGGTGGGCGCGCTGTTCACCGGCATGGCGGGGGTGATGCGCCAGTACTGGCGCAACTTCCTGCGCGGGTCGGTGGTGGGCACGGCCATCGGTGCCTTGCCCGGCGCCGGCGCCGACATCGCGGCCTGGGTGTCCTACGCCATGGCCAGGCGGTTCAGCAAGCAGCCCGAGAAGTTCGGCACCGGCCATGTGGAAGGCGTGGTGGAGAGCACCTCGTCGAACAATGCCGCGCTGGGTGGTGCCTGGATCCCGGCGCTGGTGTTCGGCATCCCGGGCGACAGCATCACTGCCATCGTCATCGGCGTGCTCTACATGAAGGGCATGAACCCCGGGCCGACGGTGTTCCTGCAGAACCCGCAGTTCATCTACGCGGTGTTCATCATCTTCATCCTGGCCAATCTGCTGATGCTGCCGCTGGGCTGGGCGGCCATCAAGAGCGCGGGGCGCATCCTGCGGGCGCCCAAGCCCATGCTGCTGCCGGTGATCCTGCTGTTCTGCATCGTCGGGTCATTCGCCATCACCAACAGCCCGTACGGCATTTGGGTGATGCTGGTGTTCGGCGTGCTGGGCTGGGTGATGGAAGAGCACGGCATCCCGGTGGCGCCGCTGGTGCTGGGCATCGTGCTGGGTGAACTGCTGGAGCAGAGCTTCCTCACCAGCCTGATCAAGGCCGACGGCAGCCTGCTGGCCTTCTTCACCCGCCCCATCGCCGGCGTACTGGGCGCGGCCACGCTGGTGGTGTGGGGCTGGATGGCATGGTCTGCGCTGCGGCCTGCCGCGCCTGCCGCACGACCCTAGGCGCAATCGTTCAAGACGGCCGGGCCTGCCAGCCCGAACATGCCGGCCAGAACGGACGACCAAGGGGTGACGACATGCAGTTGCAAGTCAATGGGCAGGCACGCGACATCGCTGCCGCCTGGGACAACGACAGCCTGCTGTGGGTGCTGCGCGAGGCACTGGGCCTGGTGGGCTGCAAGTACGGTTGCGGCCAGGGCCAGTGTGGCGCCTGCACCGTGCTGGTGGACGGCGCGCCACAGCGTGCCTGCCTGCTGCCGGCGCGCAGCGCCGTCGGCCGCAGCATCACCACCATCGAAGGCCTGGCCTCGGCGGGCACGCTGCACCCGGTGCAGCAGGCCTGGGTGGACGAACGGGTGCCGCAGTGCGGCTACTGCCAGTCCGGGCAGATCCTGGCCACCGTGGCCCTGCTGCGCCGGCAGCCCCGGCCGGACGCCGCTGCGGTCGACGCTGCACTGGCCGGCCACCTCTGCCGTTGCGGCACCCAGCCGCGGGTGCGCCGTGCCATCGCGCGTGCGGCCGCGGCGCTGCAGCCACGCAGCCAGCCATGAGGCGCCGCACCCTGCTGGGTGGCGTGGCCGGGCTCAGCGTCACCTTCGGCGCGCTGTCGGCGGGCTGTTCCGCCATCCCGGTGATCCCCAGACGCCCGCTGCCCCAAGCCGCCGACGGCCTGGGCTGGATCCGCCACCGGCAGGGCCGCTTCGACCTGTTCGTGCCCTGTGCCGAGATGGGCCAGCACATCGGGTCGGCCCTGCGGCGCATCGCGGCGGCCGAACTGGGCGTGCCGACCGACCGCATCGCCGTGCGCCTGCCGTCCAGCCGCGACATCGCCCGCGTGAAGGCCACGGTGGGCAGCGACTCGCTGAAGGACTTCGCGCTGCCGCTGGCGCAGGCCTGCGTGCCGGGGCGGCCGCGGCGGCGGACGGCGCGCGCGCCGACCTGGTCGCCATCGCCACCGGCGCACCGCTGTATGCCGCCGACATGCGGCTGCCGGGCATGGTCTACGGCCGCGTGCTGCGGGCGCCGGTGTCGCCCGAGCTGGCATCCCGACCGGCGTCCTGGAACGAATCGGCGGCACGCCGGCAGGCCGGCTTCGTGGCCGTGGTCGCCGACCCACGCCTGCAGCACGCCAACAGCCTGGGCCTGGGGCTGGTGGCCGAGACACCGGGCGCGCTCGACCGCATCGAACAGGCCCTGGCGGTGCGCTGGCTGATCGAGGGCGGGTTCACGCCGCCCGAGATGGAGGCCACGCTCGACATCGACCGCCATCTCGCGGCAGGCGCCTTGCGCCACCGCTTGCGGCGCGATGCGCTGGACCAGCAGGCGACCTGGCCCATCGACCTGCGCATCGACCTGCCGTTCGCCGCGCATGCGTCGATCGAGCCGCGCGCCGCGCTGGCCCATGTCGAGACCGATGCGGCAGGCAACGACCGGCTGCAGGTGCACACCGGCACGCAGGACCTGTTCTATGTGCGCGATGTGCTCGCCCGCCGGCTGGACCTGCCGGCCGACCAGGTGCTGGTGCAGGCCTGCCGCCTGGGCGGCGGTTTCGGCGCGCGGACGCTGGTACTGGCGGAGCTGGAGGCGGCAGTGCTGGCGCAGGCCGTGCGCCGCCCGGTGAAGGCCATGTGGACCCGCGCCCAGGAGTTCGCCCACGGCTTCCACCGGCCGCCGTCCAGCCACCGTGTGCGGGCGCGCCTGGACAACGGCCGCATCAGCGACTGGTGGCACGCCTTCACCAGCAGCCACATCCTGTTCACCCCGGCGGCCATGCCGGCCTGGATGCAGCGGGCGGCCGACTTCGTCGGTGACCAGGGCGTGGCCCGCGGCGCGGCGCTGCCATACACCGTGCCGCGCCAGGTCATCGAGTTCGACGCGCTGCGCCTGCCGGTGCATGGCGGCCCCTGGCGCGGCCTGGGAGCCGGGCCCAACGGCCTGGTGGTGGAGACCGCGGTGGATGCCTGCGCCCGCGCGGCCGGCCAGGATGCGCTGGCCTTCCGGCTGGCGATGACCGACGACCCGCGCCTGCAGCAGGTCTTGCGGCTGGTCGCGGCCGATGCGCGCTGGGGCACGGCGCCGGCCGGCCCGGCGGGGGACGGCATGCGGCGCGGCCGCGGCCTGGCCTGCGGTGTGTACAAGGCCGGCAGCCGGGTGGCCGTGGTGGCCGACGTCGCGGTCGCCCCCACGGGCGAGGTGCGCGTGACGGCGCTCTGGTGCGCGCACGACTGCGGTGTGGCCATCGATCCCGACGGCGTGCAGGCGCAGGTGGAGGGCTGCCTGGTGTGGTGCCTGGGCATGGTGCTGGTCGAGGCCCTGCCTTTGCAGCCGTCCGGGGTGGCCGCGACCGGCTTTGCCGCATCGCCGATCCCGCGCTTCGACCAGGTGCCGCCCATCACCGTGCGCCTGGTGCCGTCCGACGCCGACCCCACGGGCGCGGGCGAGAGCGCGATGACCGCCGGTGCCGCCGCGGTGGCCAATGCCGTGTTCGACGCCACGGGCCGGCGGCCGACCCGGTTGCCGCTGCGCCCGGAGGCGATCGCCGCCGCAGCGACCTGAGAATCCCGCGCATGGACGACTTCGCCAGCGCCACCATGCTGCGCCTGCTGCTGCGGGCGATGGCGGCGCATGGCCTGGCGCCGCCGCTGCCGCAGCCCGACGCCGCCCGCGTGCCGCTGCAGCACAAGCAGAAGGCGGTGGCGTGCATCGTGCACGCCGGTGGCCTGCCGCTGCTGCTGCAGCTGGCACAGCAGATCCAGCACATCGACGGCGAACCACTGCACCATGCCCTGGTCGGCGCGCGCGACCCGCACGACTTCCTGGCGCGCTGGCAGCGGCTGGAGCGCTACGTCCACCTCAGCCACCGGGTGCGCTGCCTGGCGCAGGATGCGTTGTGCCTGACGCTCGAACACACCTCGACCCGGGGCGCGCCGCCTCTGGCGGCCGAGAGCGTGGCGGTGCTGGGCGCCTGGATCGGCGCGCTGCGCACGATCGGTTGCCGCGGCCTGCGCGTGGCGGTCGGCGACCAGGTGGTCCATGGCGAAGGCGCCACGTCGGCCTGGGCAGCGGGCTCGGCGGACCGCTGGCAACTGCATTGGTTGAGCACCGACCCCGCATCAGCCATGGTGCCCCCCGTCGCGCCGGGGGCCAGCCTTCCAGCCACGCCGCCGCTGGACAGCCCGCTGCCCTGGCCCCAGCCGGCCGCCGACCTGGCCCGCTGGATGGCGCATGACCTGGCTGCTGCGCACCGCGTGGCCGATGCGGCAGCCGCGCTGGGGTTGTCGTTGCGCACGCTGCAGCGCCAGCTGGCGGCAGCCGGGACCAGCTACCGCAGCCTGCTCGGCGAGGTGCGGGTGCGCCGGGCCGCCGTGTACCTGGCGCGCCCCGGCACCACATTGGCCGAGATCGGCTTTCTGTGCGGCTTTGCCGACCAGGCGCACTTCACGCGCTAGTTCACCCGCCGCGCCGGCTTGCCACCGGCGCGCTACCGCGGGGCCGCGACGGCGCGGTGACCGCGGTGCCGCCGCACGGCGGCGGGTGGCGGGCTGGGGGTTGCGGGTGCAT
>JAGOBT010000079.1 GCA_017999135.1 Burkholderiaceae bacterium | reverse complement strand
TCCGCGGCATCCTGAAGGTCGTGGCCGTCAAGGCGCCTGGCTTCGGCGACCGCCGCAAGGCCATGCTGGAAGACATCGCCATCCTGACGGGCGGCAAGGTCATCGCTGAAGAAGTGGGCCTGACGCTGGAGAAGGTCACCCTGGCTGACCTGGGCCAGGCCAAGCGCGTCGAAGTGGGCAAGGAAAACACCACCATCATCGATGGCAACGGTGCCGCTGCCGACATCGAAGCCCGCGTCAAGCAGATCCGCATCCAGATCGAGGAAGCCACCAGCGACTACGACCGCGAGAAGCTGCAAGAGCGCGTGGCCAAGCTGGCTGGCGGCGTGGCCGTCATCAAGGTCGGTGCCGCCACCGAAGTCGAGATGAAGGAAAAGAAGGCCCGCGTGGAAGACGCCCTGCACGCCACCCGCGCTGCAGTGGAAGAAGGCATCGTCGCCGGTGGTGGCGTGGCCCTGCTGCGTGCCCGCCAGGCCGCCGGCACCATCAAGGGTGACAACCACGACCAGGAAGCCGGCATCAAGATCGTGCTGCGCGCGATCGAGCAGCCGCTGCGCGAGATCGTGGCCAACGCCGGTGGCGAGCCGAGCGTGGTGATCAACAAGGTGCTGGAAGGCAAGGGCACCTACGGCTTCAACGCCGCCAACGACACCTACGGCGACATGATCGAGATGGGCATCCTGGACCCGACCAAGGTGACCCGCACCGCGCTGCAGAACGCGGCCTCCGTGGCCAGCCTGATGCTGACCACCGAGTGCATGGTGGCCGAGGCCCCGAAGGAAGAAGCGGCCGGCGGCGGCATGCCCGGCGGCATGGGCGGCATGGGTGGCATGGGCGGCATGGACATGTAAGTCCGACGGAGGCGGCACGCCGCCTCCGCAGCCCTGCTGCACAGACAACGGGCCACCTTCGGGTGGCCCGTTCCGTTTCCGGCACGCTGCAACGGCGAGATGGCGCTGCCATCGGGTGCTTTTCGGGGCATGGCCCCGGCGCAGGCCACGCACCGCCATTGATAATTGCCGCCATGCCCACCCGCCCCACGCTGCAGACCTTCATCGACGAGGAACTGCTGCGCGTGCCGGTCACCTTCGATCTGGTGATCGACGCGGTGCACCAGCGCTGGCGCGAGCGGCTGCCCGGCGCCGGGCGCGGCAGCGGCATCGACCCCGCACGCGTGCTGCAGCAGCACCGCAAGGAGCTCAGCGCCCGGGCGCTGGCGGTGCTGCGCCTCAGCGCCCAGGACGACCTGCGCGCGCTGCTGCCCGGCCGGCCGGCGGCCAGGCCCGCCACCAAACCCGCAGTGCGGGCGGCCAGTCTGCTCGATGAGCCCGACCTGGCCCTGATCGACGAGGCCGACGTGGCCGTCGACATCGAGATCGCCCGCTGCACCCATGCCGTGAAGCTGCAGGCCGAGGTGGTGCTGCGCGAACTGCAGACCTACACCTCGGCGCTGGTGAACGACGCCAATGTCTCGCGCGACACCAACCCGTTCCGCCCCGAGCGCATGGTGCGCGCCCTGTGGGAGGGCGTGCAGCAATTGCCGATGGCCCGCCCGCTGATGGCCGCCTTCCTGCAGGACGCCGCCCAGCCACTGGCCACCACGCTGCAGCGCGCCTACGCGGCCGCCTGCCGTCGCCTCGAAGACCAGGGCGTGGAGCCGGCCAGCTACCGCACCATCGTCACCAGCGGCAGCACCATCTGGGGCCACACCGGCGCGCGCTACCAGGTGCCCGACGACCTGCATGTGCTGCGCACCAGCCTGCCCGCGCCGCTGCAGGCCGAACCAGCGCCGCCCGGCCCGGCGCGGGATTGGCCGTCCCTTCCGGCCCGGCCCGCCGGCGCCGCTCCGGCCAACCCGGCCGCGCCCGATCCGCAGCTCATCGAATTGCTGGCCCGGCTGTTCGAGGCCATCCAGCGCGACCTGCAGCTGGCACCCGACACCGTGGCCCTGATGCAGCGCCTGCAGCCCACCGCGCTGCGAGTGGCGCTGCGCGACCCGTCGCTGCTGGACCGCTACGACCACGCGCTGTGGCGCTTCATGGACCAGCTGGCGCATGACCTGACGCTGTGCGCGCCGGGCCAGCGCATGCGGCTGCTGGGCCTGGGCCGCAACCTGATCGACCACCTGGCCAGCACCGACGCGCGCGACAGCCACAGCTTCGCCTGGGCCCTGGAGCGGCTGCTGGCCGCCCAGCGCCATGGGTTGAACCAGGCGGTGGCGGCGGCCCAGCCCGAGATCGGCAAGCTCGAGCGCATCGTCGCCGACCAGGCGTCGGCCACCACGGGCTCGATGCCGCTGGACATCGCCACGCTCGACACGGTGCCAGCGGCCCTGATGGGCGACCCGCCAGCGCGGGCCGCCGGGCACCTGGCAGCCACCGGGCTGCCGCCGGGCGCCACGGTGCGGGCCTATCTGCAGGGCGAGCGCCGCACCCTGGTGTCGCTGTGGCAGGACAGCCGGCATGACCTGGCCCTGCTGCAGGAGCCGGCCACCAGCCAGCTGTTCGCGGTGCACCAGCGCGCCATTGCCAGCCTGCAGACGGCGGGCCTGGCGCATGCGTACAAGGTGCGCTCGCTGGTGCGCCGGTCGGCTGACAAGGTGATGCGTGGCCTGTAGGTCGCGCCGACAAGCGGCTCCGCGGGCGGCCCCCTGGCTGGCTGCGCTGTGGCTGCTGGCACCGCTGGTGGCGGCCGCGCAGGGCGTGCCGGCCGCGCCGGTGTTGGCGCCGGTGCCGGCGCTGGCCGCCTCGGCGGCAGCACCGCTGCCCGCCCTGGGGCGCCCACGCATCGGCCTGGTGCTGTCAGGTGGCGGCGCCCGCGGTCTGGCGCATGTGGGCGTGCTGAAGGTGCTGGAACAGCTGCAGATCCCGATCGACGTGATCACCGGCACGTCGATGGGCGCCATCGTCGGCGGGTTGTATGCCAGCGGCATGCGCGCCGACGCGCTGGAGCGCGAGTTGCAGGCGGTGCAGTGGAGCGAGGTGTTCACCACCCGGGTGCCGCGCCAGCAGCTGTCGCAGCGCCGCAAGGAGGAAGACTTCGAGATCTCGCCGCTGGTCGAGCTGGGCTGGCGCAACGGCGAGCTGCAGGTGCCGTTGAGCGCCGTCTCCAGCCGTGGGCTGGAATCGCTGCTGCGCCGCTACACCCTGCCGGTGCGCGACGTGCAGCGCTTCGACCAGTTGCCGATCCCGTTCCGCGCGGTGGCCACCGACATGGAAAGCGGTGCGGCGGTGGTGCTGGACCGCGGCGACCTGGCCCTGGCACTGCGCTCGAGCATGAGCGTGCCGGGTGTGTTCTCGCCCACCGAGGTGGACGGCCGCGTGCTGGGCGATGGTGGCCTGGTCAACAACCTGCCGATCGACGTGGCCCGCGCCATGGGTGCCGACGTGGTGATCGCGGTGAACATCGGCACGCCGCCGGGCGGGCGCGAGACCCTGAACTCCGCCGTGGGCCTGACGGCGCAGATGCTCAACCTGCTGACCGAGCAGAACGTGCAGCGCAGCCTGGCCACGCTGCGGCCCGACGACGTGCTGATCGCACCCGCACTGGGCCAGCTCAGCTCGGGCGATTTCGACCGCGGCACCACCTTCTTCAGCCTGGGCGAGGCCGGTGCGCGCGGGCGCAGCGACCGCCTGGCGCCGCTGGCGCTGGCTGCCGACGACTATGCCCGCTGGCGGGCCGGCCACCCGCGGCCGGCCGATGCCGATGCACGCCTGGCCGGGGTGCGCATCCAGGGCAGCACCGTCACCAACGCCGACCGTCTGCTGCCGATGCTGGAAAGCAAGCCCGGCCAGCCCTTCGACGCCGCGCGCGCCGAGCGCGACACCGCCCGGCTGGCCGCCGGCGGCGACTACACCCGCACCGACTACCTGTTGGTGCCGGGTGCCAGGTCACAGGATGGCGACACCCTGGTGTTCGATCTGGAAGACAAGCCCTGGGGCCCGAACTACCTGACCCTGGGCCTGGACCTCAGCACCGACCTGAGCGGCCGCAGTGCCTTCAACCTGAAGATCAGCCACAACAGCCACTGGCTGACACCCAGCGGCACCGAATGGCGCAACCGGGTGCAGATCGGCGAAGTGCCACGCGTGTTCACCGAGCTGTACCACCCGCTGGCCTGGACCGACTCACGCGCCAACGACTGGTTCGTGGCCGGTTATGCCAGCCTGGAACGCCGCCGGATGATGCTGTTCCGGGCCGAGACCGCGCAGGAGCTGGCCACCTTCCGCCGCACCAGCACCGCTGTCGGCCTGGACATCGGCCAGCCCTGGGGCGAATTCGGCGAACTGCGGCTGGGCTGGTCACGCCTGGAACTGGACAACCGCCTGCTGCTGCTGTCGGGCGACCTGGGTCTGGTGGCCGGCAGCACCCGGGCGGTGTGGACCGAGAACGCCCTGCGCGCGCGCGCGGTGGTCGACCAGCTGGACTATGCGAACTTTCCGCAATCGGGCTACCGTGGCGCGCTGGAGTTCTGGCTCGGCCGACGCACCGGCGCCCTGCGCGACAGCTTCCACCGGCTGGAGGCCGAGGGCACGGTGGCGCGCAGCGTGGGCCGCCACACGCTGGAATTGCACCTGCTGGCGCAGACCTCGCAGCAGTCCAACATCAGCAGCGGTGCGGCACGCTATTCGCTGGGCGGCTTCCACCGCCTGTCGGGCTACCAGAACGGGCAACTGGTGGGCAACCATGTGCTGCTGCTGCGCATGGGCTGGATGCACCGGCTGAGCCAGGCGCCGACATTGACCCGCGGCTTCTTCGTGGGCGCCACGCTGGAAGCCGGCAACACCTGGCAGAACCGTGGCGACATTGCGCTGTCGAACCTGCGCACCGGCATGAGCCTGTACCTGGGCGCCGACACCGGCATCGGCCCGCTGTACGTGGGCATCACCCACGCACCCAAGGGTCAGACGGGCCTGGCCTTGTCCATCGGCAGACCTTAGCCGCCCCGCAGCGCCTGGGGCGCTCCCACAGGGGCGCCGCCAATGGCCCGGCCAGGCCGGCTCCAGGGCGGCCGCCTGGTCAAACCCGTGCCAGCACCGCCTGGAGCTGGCCGATCACCCAGTCCGGCTGCTCGTGCACGATCCAGTGGCTGGCATCGGGCCGGATGTGGATGCGGATGTCGGGCACCCAGCTGTCCAGGTCCTCGATCAGCCCCGGGCACAGCGCTCGGTCGGCCAGGCCCCACAGCACGGTGGTGGGCACCCGCACGTTGACCACCGAATCGGGCAGCACCACGGCGGCCAGCGCCGGATCGTCGGCGCCGAGTTTCGGATTTGGCGGGCGCAGTGGCGACGCGCGGTACCAATTCAGCGCGCCGTCGAGCCCGCGTGACCACACCGCACGGTACTGCGCCCGCAGCGCGGGCGTCAGCCAGGCCGGCGCCGCCTGCCCGCCCAGGCCATCGAGCTTGGCGAACAGCGCGGCAAAGTCGTCGGCGGCCAGGCGCTGCGCAGCATCGGGCTGGATCAGCATGGTCATGTACTGGCTGGCGTCGCGCTGGGCGCTGCTGGTGCGCAGCTCGCGCAGCATGGCGCCGGGGTGCGGCGCATTGATGATCACCAGCTGGCGCACCCGCTGCGGCAGCAGGGCGGCGAAGTTCCAGGCCACGCCGCCGCCCCAGTCATGCGCCACCAGCAGGTCGATGGGGGCGCCGGGGCCGGCCACCGCGTCGATCAGCGCGGCGATGTCGGCCACCAGGTGCTTGGCGCGGTAGGCGCTGACCTCGGCCGGCGCGCTGCTGCCGGCGTAGCCGCGCTGGTTGGGCGCCACGCAGCGCAGGCCGGGGTCGGCTGCCGCCAGCGCGGTGATCACCTCGTCCCAGGCGAAGGCGGCCTCAGGGAAACCGTGCAGGAACAGCGCGCGGCGCGGTGCGTCCACCGGGCCGGTGGCACGGCAGGCCAGGGTGATGCCGGGCGCCACCGGCTGGTCGAACAGGGAGATCGTCGTCATGCCCGCAGTGTGCGGGCACGGCGGGGCCGGCTGCGTCAAGGCGGCGACAACGGCGCCCCTGCGTCGGGATCGGCCAGCCCTGCCTGATCGACCGGGTCCGCAAGCTGTGCAGGTGCCGCCGCCTGCCACTGCCGCAGCACCAGCGCGGCATCGCCCAGGCCCTGGCGCGACAGCGCCGAGAACAGCACCATGCTGATGTCGGCATGGTCGGTGGCCAGATCGCCCAGCACCTTCTGCGCCGCGGCCAGCGACTTGGCGGCTTCGTTGCGGCTGAGCTTGTCGGCCTTCGTCAGCAGCACCAGCAGCTTCACCTCGCCGGTGCCCACGCGCTGCGAGACGAAATCCAGCAACTGCCGGTCAAGCGGCGTGAAGCCATGGCGGCTGTCGACCAGCATCACGATGCCGGCCAGCGCATGGCGGTGGGCCAGGTAGTCGGCCATCACCTGCTGCCAGCGCAGCTTGGCGCCGCGGGCCACGGCGGCATAGCCGTAGCCGGGCAGGTCGGCCCAGCGGGCGTCGGGTGCGTCGGCCGGGCCCAGCTCGAACAGGTTGATGTGCTGGGTGCGGCCAGGGGTCTTGGACGCGAACGCCAGGCGCCGGTGCTGGGCCAGCGTGTTGATCGCGGTGGACTTGCCGGCATTGCTGCGGCCGACGAAGGCCACCTCGGGCAGACCGGGTGGCGGCAGCTGCGTCAGCAGGCTGGCGGTGGTGAGAAAGCGGGCGCTCTGGGTCCACGACAGGGCCTCGCGCATGGCCGGGTCTGTCGCGCTGGTTGTCGCGTGATGGTCACCGGTTCTCCGGCCGTCAGCATTGGGGTTCATGGAGCATTGTAAAATCGACGGGTTTACCCCATTCAAGGTTCCTCGACATGAAGTCGCTGCTCGTGAAGTCGCTGCCCGCCCTGGCTGCCCATGCTGCAACCGCTGCATCCGCCCTGGTGCTCACGGCGGCGTTCGCCCTGCCCGCCACTGCCGCCGGCGCGGCCGCCCCGGCCAAGGCCGATCCGATCAAGGGCCAGGAAAAGGCCGCCGCCTGCATGGCCTGCCACACCGCCGACGGCACCCGGGGCCTGCCGGCCAACCCCATCCTGCAGGCCCAGCATGCCGAGTACATCGTCAAGCAGCTGACCGAGTTCAAGTCGGGCAAGCGGGCCAATGCCATCATGGCCGGCATGGCCGCCGCGCTGACGCCCGAGGACATGGCGAACATCGCCGCGTTCTACAACAGCAAGGCACCGGTGACCGGCGCAGCCCGCAACAAGGACACCGTGGCCCTGGGCGAGAAGATCTACCGCGGCGGCATCGCCGCCAAGCAGGTGCCCGCCTGCGCCGGCTGCCATGCCCCCAGCGGCGCCGGCATGCCCGCGCAGTACCCGCGCCTGGGCGGCCAGCACGCCGAGTACACCGAGGCCCAGCTGGTGGCCTTCCGCTCGGGCGCCCGCGGCAATTCGGCCCAGATGATGTCCATCGCCGCGCGCATGAGCGACAAGGAAATCAAGGCCGTCAGCGATTACATCGCCGGCCTGCGCTAAGCAGCCGCGCGCCAGGCCGGCCAGCGGGCCGCCTGAACCTGAACATGCGCTGAAGGGCCGGTCTTTGACCGGCCTTTTGCTTGGCGCGGGCCTTGAGCCTTGATAATCGGCGGCTTATGTCTCTGTCCACCTCCGGCATCGCCCCCCGCACCGGGTCGCGCACGCTGCGCGACGCCGTCGAACTGCTGTCGTCGATGCGGTTCGCGATCTCGCTGCTGACGCTGATCTGCATCGCCTCGGTCATCGGCACGGTGGTCAAGCAGAACGAGCCGTACAACAACTACGTCAACCAGTTCGGGCCGTTCTGGGCCGAGGTGTTCGGCCATGTCGGGCTGTACACCGTCTACAGCGCCTGGTGGTTCCTGCTGATCCTGGCCTTCCTGGTCACCAGCACCAGCCTGTGCATCGCCCGCAACACGCCCAAGATCCTGGCCGAGCTGCGCAGCTACAAGGAGGGCGTGCGCGAGCAGGCGCTGAAGTCCTTCCACCACAAGGCCGAGGGCACGCTGGCGTTGTCACCCGACGCCACGCTGGAGCGGGTGAACCAGCTGCTGATCAGCCAGGGCTGGCAGGCCCGCGCGCAGGTGCGCGGCCACGGCACCATGGTGGCCGCGCGCAAGGGCATGGCCAACAAGATCGGCTACCTGGCGGCGCACTCGGCCATCGTGCTGATCTGCCTGGGCGGCTTGTTCGACGGCGACCTGGTGGTGCGCGCCCAGATGGCGTTGCTGGGCAAGACGCCGTTCCACGGCGGCGGCCTGATCAGCGACGTGCCCGCCGAGCACCGCCTGAGCGAACGCAACCCCACCTTCCGCGGCAACATGCTGGTGCCCGAGGGCGGCCGCGCCGGCGTGGCCATCCTGAACGTGAACGACGGCGTGGTGCTGCAGGAGCTGCCGTTCGACGTGGAACTGAAGAAGTTCATCGTCGACTACTACGACACCGGCATGCCCAAGCTGTTCGCCAGCCAGATCGTCATCCATGACCACGCCACCGGCGCCAAGACCGAGGCCACGGTGAAGGTCAACGAGCCTGCCTTCCACCGCGGCATCGCCATCTACCAGAGCAGCTTCGACGACGGCGGCAGCAAGCTGCAGGTGCGCGCCCTGCCGATGGCTGCCGGCGGCCAGCCGTTCAACCTGGAAGGCACGGTGGGCGGCAGCACCGAACTGCGCACCGACAACGACCAGCACAAGCTCACCCTCGAATTCACCGGCCTGCGGGTCATCAACGTCGAGAACATGGGCAGCGCCGGCGCGGCCGACACCAGCGGCGCCGACGTGCGCAAGGTCGACCTCACCAGCTCGCTGAACAAGCACCTGGGCTCGGGCTCGAAACCTGGCGAGAAGGTGCTGCGGAACGTCGGCCCATCGATCACCTACAAGCTGCGTGACGCCGCCGGCCAGGCGCGCGAGTTCAACAACTACATGGCGCCGGTGGAACTGGACGGCCAGC
This sequence comes from Burkholderiaceae bacterium, assembly GCA_017999135.1. Taxonomy (GTDB): domain Bacteria; phylum Pseudomonadota; class Gammaproteobacteria; order Burkholderiales; family Burkholderiaceae_C; genus Pseudaquabacterium. The sequence goes on along the minus strand of JAGOBT010000079.1, from coordinate 912 downwards.
GCGTGCTGCTGGCCGGCGTGCGTGAAAGCCCGAGCGAGCCGTTCCGCTACCTGCGCATCCCGGTCGACGACAACGGCAGCATCGACACCTGGTACCGGCTGCTGCAGGGGCTGAAGAACCCCGACCTGCGCGACAAGGCGGTGCGCCGCTATGCCGCGCAATCCACCCCCGCCGACAAGCCCGAAATGGCCGAGCAGTTGCGTGTGACGGCGGCCCGAGCCCTGGGCTTGTTCGCGGGGGCCGAAATCGCCCGCACCGCGGCGGGCACGCCGGCGGCCGAGAGCGGCGGCCTGCAGGCGCTGTCGGATTTCGTCGAGGGCAGCGTGCCCGAGGCCGACCGCACCCGCATCTCGGAAGTGCTGCTGCGCATCCTCAACGGCAGCCTGTTCGAGCTGGCCCAACTCACCCGTGAAGCCGCCGGACAGCCGCCGATGAAGTCCGACGAAGCCACCAGCCGCTTCATGACCCAGGCGGTGCTGTCGCTGTCGGACGCCAGCTTCTACCCGGCGCCGGTGATGATCCAGCTCAGCGGTTTCGACCAGGTGCAGGCCAGCGTGTTCCAGATGGCGCGCGCGCCGGGCAAGAACCTGGTCTACCTGGGCGCGGTGCTGCTGATCATCGGCGTGTTCGCCATGCTCTACATCCGCGAACGGCGGCTGTGGGTGTGGCTGGCCCCGGCCAATGGCGGCGGAACCAAACTGCAGGCCGCCTTGTCCACCACCCGCCGCACGCTGGACGTGGACGCCGAATTCAGCCAGCTGAGCGCCGCACTGCTGGCCACGCCCCCGAAGGACAACCCCGCATGAACACCACCACCGCCCCCAAGACCTTGACGATGGGCCGGCCCGGCATGGTCGGCAGCCTGGCTCGGCGCAGCGCCTACGACTGGATGTTCGCCTTGCTGGTGGTGGT
>JAGOBT010000078.1 GCA_017999135.1 Burkholderiaceae bacterium | reverse complement strand
GCAGACCGAAGATTTTCTCGGCCGGCGCGGGCGGGTGCAGCATGACGGGCGCATCAACCGCTTCAGCCCCGGCTGACGGCGACACCGACCCCAACCTGGAGACACCCCCATGAAGATCCGCGAAATCGCCAGCGGCCTGCAGTTCCCCGAAGGCCCGGTGGCCATGGCCGATGGGTCGGTGCTGGTGGTCGAGATCGCCCGCGGCACGCTGACCCGGGTGACGCCCGACGGCCGCATCCATGTCGTGGCCGATCTCGGCGGCGGCCCCAACGGCGCGGCCATCGGGCCCGACGGCGCGGTCTATGTCTGCAACAACGGCGGCTTCCGCTGGCACACCGAGGCCGACGGCTGCCTGCGCCCGGTGGCGCAGGCCGATGACTATTCCGGCGGCCGCATCGAGCGTGTGACCCTGGCCACCGGCAAGGTGGAGCGTGTCTACGACAGCGTGGAAGGGCGCGGCCTGCGCGGCCCGAACGACATCGTCTTCGACACCCACGGCGGCTTCTACTTCACCGACCTGGGCAAGGGGCGCGAGGCCGACATGGACATGGGCGCCGTGCATTACGGCCATGCCGACGGCCGCGCGGCCCAGGTGGTGGCACGACCGCTGCTCACGCCCAACGGCGTGGGCCTGTCGCCCGACGGCCAGACCCTGTACTACGCCGAGACCGCCGGCGCCCGGCTCTGGGCCTACGACATCACCGCCCCGGGCGTGGTGCGCAAGCACGCCTGGCCGTCGCCCAACGGCGGGCGCATGCTGGCCGCGTCACCCGGCGGGCACCTGCAGCGCTTCGATTCGCTGGCGGTCGACGTACTGGGCAACATCTGCGTGGCCACGCTGATGCACGGCGGCATCAGCATCATCTCGCCCGATGGCAGCCTGGTCAGCCATGTGCCGCTGCCCGACCGCATGACCACCAACCTGTGCTTCGGCGGCCCGGCACTGCGCACGGTGTATGTCACCTTGTCGGGCACCGGCAAGCTGATTGCCATCGACGATTGGCCGATCCCCGGCCTGGCCCTCAACTACAACGGTTGACATGGCGACCACACCCGACCCCGGTGCACCGTCCGTCGGTGCGGTGCGCAGCAACGCCCAGCTGAACCAGCCCGCGCTGGAGGCCTGGTTCCGCACGCATGTCGACAACCCGGCCGAGCCGCTGCAACTGCAGCAGTTCCAGCGCGGCGCGTCCAACCCCACCTACCTGCTGACGGCCGGCAGCCGGCGCTGGGTGCTGCGCAAGAAGCCGCCGGGCACGCTGCTGGCCAGTGCCCACCAGGTGGACCGCGAGTTCCGCGTGATGCAGGCGCTGGGCGGCATCGGCTTTCCGGTGCCGACGGTGCGGGCCTATTGCGACGATGCAGCGGTCATCGGCACGGCCTTCTACGTGATGGACTTCCTGGAAGGCCGCATCTTCCGCGACGCCCGCCTGCCCGGCATGGCACCAGCCGAGCGCGCCGCCATCTACGACGACCTGAACGCCACGCTGGCGCGGCTGCACCAGGTCGATGTCGCCGCCATCGGTCTGGCCGACTACGGCCGGCCCGGCAACTACTTCCAGCGCCAGATCGACCGCTGGATCAAGCAGTACCGCGGTGCCGAGACCGAGAACATTCCGGCGATGGAACGGCTGATGGCCGAACTGCCCGGCCGCATCCCGCCCGGTGACGAGGTCGCCATCGCCCATGGCGACTACCGGCTGGAGAACGTGATGTTCCACCCCACCGAGCCGCGGGTGATCGCGGTGCTCGACTGGGAGCTGTCGACGCTGGGCCACCCGCTGGCCGACATCGCCTACGGCTGCATCCTCTACCACTCCGACAGCGAAAGCTGGGGCACGCTCAACGGCCTGGACTTCCGCGCCGCCGGCATCCCCGACGAGGACGCGTACGTGGCCGCCTATTGCCGGCGCACCGGGCGCGCGGCCATCCCGGGCTTCAACGTCTACCTGGCGTTCTCGATGTTCCGGCTGGCGTCCATCGGCCAGGGCGTGTTCAAGCGCAACCTGGTGGGCATCGGCAATGCGCCGGCCTCGCGCGACAACAGCCACACCCACCACCTGGCCAACACGGCCTGCGCCATCCTCGACCGCTGAGGCTCGATCCTCAGGCCGGCAGCATGCCGGCCTGGCGCATCAGGTCGGCCAGGAAGCTGTCTTCCAGCGCATACACGCCGCGGGCGGCCTTCCACACCAGGGCCTTGTCCTGCAGCGCCACCAGCGCCTGCTGCACGTTGTTGGTCTCGGGCTCGACCGTGGCGCCGGGGGCGATGGTGGCCAGGGTCTGCCGGTAGCGGGCCATCGTCTGCGCCTCGAAGGGCGCGTAGTCGGCGCCGGCGGCGGCCAGTACCCGCAGCACGGCCGACTGCAGCGGCGTGAGGCTGTGCACCACGCGCAGGGCCTCGGTATTGCTGGCTTGCACCTGGGCCTGGACAAGCTGGTGCAGCCGCTGGGCAAACTGGCCCGGCCGGGCGTCCAGGTCGAACAGCAGCGCATCGACCGCACCGCCCAGGATCTCGGGCCGGTGGGCCGCCTCGGTGAACCACTGGTGCACCTGCACGGCGTCCAGCTCGGGCCCGAAGGGCAGCTGGCCGATGAACCAGGCGATGTAGTCGGGCCCCAGCGGCGGAAAGTTGACCAGCGGCGCGCCGAAGAAGGCCTGGTCCTTGCTGTTGCGCAGCATGGCCAGCTTGTCGCGGTTGGACCCGGTGGCCACCACCCGCAGGCCGTGGTGGGCGCTGGAATTGAGCTCGTCGCGCGCGGCCTTCAGCGCAAACAGCGCATCGGCACCGGCGTCGCTGGTGATGGCGTGCTGGGCTTCGTCGACGATCAGCACCGTCATCGCCCGGGCTTCGTCGGACAGCGCGGCCAGCGCCGTGCTGAGGCTGACGCCCTGGCCCAGCCCCACGCGGTCGAGCCCGAACGCCAGGCCGCCCACGGTGACACGGTCGAGCCCGCTGCTGCGCGCCAGCCGGGCCACCACGCCCGCCCGCTGCGCCAGCGCGGCGCGGATGGCGGCCACGATGACAGTGCCGGGGTCGGCCGTCCGGTCGGCCCACAGGTCGGCATAGATGACGGTGGCGCCGCGCCGCTCCAGCGCGGGCCGCAGGTCTTCACGCAGGAAGGTGCTCTTGCCGGTGCGGCGCGGCGCTGCCAGGAACAGGCCTGAGCCGGACGCTGAGGTGGACGGCGCCGCCAGCAGGCGGGCGGCCAGGTCGTCAGCCAATGCCACGCGGTGGAAGATGCTCACGCAGGCCGCCTGGAAAGTTGGATTACAGCGAATTATAGTTTTCTATAGACCTTGATCGCTGCCTTCCTTCGCCTCTGCGGTCTCCGCTGGTCTCCGAGCATCGGGCGCCGGGCCCGTGCGGCGCCGTACCCCTTTGGTGAGAGCGCTGCCGGGCGCGCCGCCGCGCCACGGCAACGCCAGCATGCCCCCCAGCCGTTGCACCTGCCACGGGTCACGCAGATCCGGCAGGCCGATCACCATGGCTGCATGACCGGCACGCGGCTGTGCCCGGTAGGTGCCGAACAGGCGGTCCCACCAGGGCAGGTTGAAGCCGAAGTTGCTGTTCATCTCGTCCGGTTCCACCGAGTGGTGCACCCGGTGCATGTCGGGCGTGACGATGACCCAGCGCAGCAGCCGGTCCAGGCGCCCGGGCAGCCGGATGTTGCCGTGGTTGAACATCGCCGCCAGGTTGAGCAGCGCTTCGAACACCACCACGGCCAGCACCGGCGGCCCGATCACGAGGATCGCCGCCAGCTTGACCAGCATGGACAGGCCGATCTCCAACGGGTGGAAGCGGGTGCCGGTGGTCACGTCGTAGTCCAGGTCGGCATGGTGCACCCGGTGCAGCCGCCACAGCGCCGGAACGGCGTGCACCATCACATGCTGCAGCCAGACCACGAAGTCCAGCGCCACCACGGCCACCAGCACCGCCACCCAGGTCGGCAGTTCGACCAGATGCAGCACACCCCAGCCCCGGCCGGCAGCCAGCGCCGCGACGCCGGCCGCCGCCAGCGGCAGCAGCAGGCGCAGCAGCAGGGTGTTCAGCGCCACCAGGCCCAGGTTGGCAGCCCAGCGCCTGGCCCTGGGCAGACGGGGCGCGCGGCGAGGCGCCGCCAGCTCCCAGCCGGCCACGGCCAGAAACATCAGGGCGAAACCGCCCAGCCGGATGAGCGGCTCGTGGGCAAGGATGGCCGTACCGGGATCCATCGCAGGCTCCTGTGCAACGGACGGCGGTGGCAGCGCACAACGACGTCATTGTTGATCAATCTCAAGATCGTTAGAATGTAGCGCATGAACAACCGGACACTCAAGGACCTGCTGTACGAGCAGGTCGCCCGCGTGGGCAAGGCGCTGGCCAGCCCGAAGCGGCTGGAGATGCTGGAAATGCTGGCGCAAGGCGAGAAGTCGGTGGACGCGCTGGCCGAGGCCGTCGCGGTGGACATCAAGCTCGCCAGCGCCCACCTGAAAGCCCTGAAGGAGGCGCGCCTGGTGGTGAGCCGGCGCGATGGCAAGCGCATGCTCTACCGACTCAGCGGCCAGGACGTGGCGCAACTGGGCGTGACGCTGCGGCAAGTGGCTGAAGAGCACCTGGTGGAGCTGCGCCTGGCCCTGCAGCAACTGGTGGCCGACCCCGCACAGCTCACCCAGGTCGGCCGCCAGGCGCTGATGGCGCAGGCACGGCGCGGCGACGTGGTGGTGCTCGACGTGCGGCCGCCGCAGGAGTTCGCGACCGCGCACCTGCCCTACGCGCGCTCGATGCCGCTGGGCGAACTGGCGCAGCGGCTGTCCGAACTGCCACGCGACGTGGAGATCGTCGCCTACTGCCGCGGGCCGTTCTGCCTGATGTCCGACGAAGCGGTGGCCCTGCTGCAGGCGCGGGGCTTCCGGGCGCGCAAGACCAGCGACGGGGTCAGCGAATGGCAGGCCGCAGGGCTGCCCGTGACCCGCGCATGACCCGGCCCATGAGTCGCCCATGAGTCGCCCATGAGCCGGCCAGGCGCACGGTCTCGCTGATGCATGCAGCCGCAGGCATGCCGTCCGGCGTTGCCGGGCTCGGTCGCGTGGTGGCCGGTCTGGCGGTCACCGTGGCACTGCACGCCGCCGTCATCGCCGGGCTGGCCTGGCACCTGGGCACGCCACGCGACCGACCCAGCCCGGCCGCCCAACGCGCAGCAACGGCCGAGCCCGCGGTGCTCTACCTGACGCCGCCTGCCGACCCCCTGCCGCCAGCAGCGCCCGCGCCCGCCGAGCCGCAGGCAGCATCCCCCCAGCCGGCCAAGCCGCCGCCACCCCCGCCCCCAGAGCCCGCGCCAGCCGCACCACCGCCGCCGGCCACCCTGGCCGCGCCGCCGCCGCCCACGGCGGCCGACTGGGCGTTTGCGTCGACCTACACCCTCAAGAACAGCAAGGCCTACCGCCACACCTGGGGCCAGCAGGTGCGCAGCATGATGGGCACGGCGGTCGAGGGGCCGACGCAGGGCATGGTGCGGTTCCGCGTCGAGGTCGCCCCTGACGGCCGCCTGGCCCGGCTGGAGACGCTGTGGTCCACATCCGACACGGCCGAACGCCTGGCCCGGCAGGCGATTGCCAGCATGCCGCAGTGGCCGGCCACGCCCACGGGCCAGCCGCTGGTCTTCGAGAAGACCATCGTGTTCTCGCCTTTCGCGTCCGATGGCCCGCCGCTCTACCGGTACGACTGCGAGCCTGACCGGCCGGCGGCACGCAATCCGTTCGCCTGGGACGGGCGTTCGCCGCAGACCACCGCCGAGGCCGCGCCGCCCGCCGCACCCGACCCCCAGGCACTGGAAGACTGCCTGCGCCAGCTGCCCCGCGACACGATCGAGGCAGAGAGCGCCCGCGACCAGCGGCTGATGGAGCGCTGGGGTTGGGGCGCCAGCAAGCTGGGGCGGTGACGGGTCGGCGGGTTGACGACCGGGCGGCGGGTCAGCGGCCCGTCGCGCCTGGCGTGGCACGCCGGCCGGGGGCCTGCCCCGGCCCGCCACGCAGCGGCCAGGGCACCAGCCCACGTTCCAGCAGCGCAAACAGCCCCTGCACCACCAGCGCCAGCACCGCCGCGGGCAGGGCGCCGGCCAGCATGCGGTCGGTGTCGTTGACCGCCAGGCCGGCCACGATGCGCTCACCCAGGCCGCCAGCGCCGACGAACGCCGCCACCGTGGCGGTGCCCACGTTGATCACCGCGGCCGTGGCCACGCCTGCCAGCACGGCCGGCAGGGCCTGCGGCAGCACCACCAGCCGCAGCACCGCCGGGCCCCGCAAGCCCAGCGCCAGGGCCGCCTCGCGCTGGCCTGGGGGCACGGCATCCAGCCCCGTCAGCGTGTTGCGCACGATGGGCAGCAGGGCGTACAGGAACAGCGCCAGCAGCGCCGGCACAAAGCCGATGCGCCCGACGATGGCGATCAGGAAGGCCAGCATCGCCAGCGACGGCACGGTCTGCAGCAGCCCCACGGCGCCCAGCACCCACGTGCCCAGCCGGCGGTGGCGGTGCGCGGCCACGCCCAGCGGCACGCCCAGCACCACCGCCAGCAGCACCGAGCCGGCCACCAGGCCCAGGTGCTGCAGCAGCAGGCGGCCCAGATCAGGCGCCAGCAGATGGTCCAGCAACCGGGGCGGCGCACTCCTCGCCGTGGCAGCGCCCGGCGCCTGCAGGAAGCCGCGCGCCACCTCGGCAAACGGCCGGCCGTCCAGTTCCACTGCGGCGTTCAGCGCAATCATGCGGGCATCGTCGATGCGGCCCGCCAGTGCAGCCAGCGCAGCCTGCGCCGGGGCGGGCAGGTCCAGCCGCATCAGCAGCACGGCGTCGTAGCGGGGGAAGAAGCCGCGGTCGTCCTGCAGCACGCGCAGGCCCAGGCGGCCGATCTGTGCATCGGTGCTGTAGACGTCGATCAGGTCGACCTGGCCCTTGACCAGCGCCTGGTAGGCCAGGCCGTGGTCGAGCGCCGGCGGGTCGGCCAGGGGCAGGCCATAGCTGCGCTTGAGCGCTGGCCAGCCGTCGGCGCGCACCAGGAATTCATGCGACAGCCCGGGGCGCAGGCGCGCCGCGTCGGCCGCCGGCAGGCGCGCCAGGTCCGACAGCGTGCGCAGGCCCAGGCGCTGCGCGTCGGCCTCGCGCAGGGCCAGCGCGTAGGTGTTGTTGAAGCCCAGCGGCACCGCGGCGCGCAGGCCCAGCGGGGCCAGCCAGGTGTTCAGGTCGGCCAGCGTGGGCGGTGGGTCGCCGGCCTGCACCGGGCGCTTGAGCAGCTCGCGCACGATGGTGCCGGTGTACTCGGGGTAGACATGGACCTGGCCGCTGCGCAAGGCCTGGTCGAGGATGGCGGTGTTGCCCAGGCCCTGGCGATGCACCGCCGGCAGGCCGGCCTGTTCCAGCTGCTGGCGGGCGATCTCGCCGAGGATGTAGCTTTCCGTGAACCGCTTCGAGCCGACCTGGACGGCGTCGGCCGCCAGTGCGGGCGCGGTGGCGGCGGCCAACCACCAGGACAGGGCCAGACAACAGCGGATGAACAGGGCAGCCATGCCGGATTGTGCGGGTCAGGCACCAGGTGGCTGCACACCCGATGTGCCTGCAACCCTGGCCAGCCACCAATCAGCCACGAATTGGCGCGCCGATCATTCTTATGTCAATTACGCAAGCCCAGGGCGTGGCCCTGGAACAGCACCGCAACGCCCTCGGTCGCCGGATCAGCGCCGCAGCGCCACGGCAAAGCCGCGCTGCACGGCCGGGCGCGCCATCAGCTGCGCGTACCAGCGCTGAACATGCGGAAAGTCCGCCAGATCGACCTGGTGGCGCGGGTGACGCCAGACCCAGCCCAGGATGGCGATGTCGGCGATGCTGTACGTGTCGGCGAAGGTCTCGTGCGTGGCCAGGTGCGCATCCATCACGCCGTAGAGACGGCGGGTTTCCTGCATGAAGCGGGCGAGGCCATAGCGCCGGTCGGCCTCGTCGGCCAGCGCGATGAAATGGTGCACCTGCCCGGGCGCCGGGCCGAAGCCGGCCATCTGCCACATCAGCCACTCGATGGCCCGCACCCGCTGCACCGGATCGGCAGGCAACAGGCGCCCGGTCTTCTCGGCCAGGTAGAGCAGGATGGCACCAGATTCAAACACCCCCAGCGGCTGGCCGCCTGGCCCGTCGGGGTCGAGGATGGCGGGAATCTTGTGGTTCGGGCTCAGGCGCACGAAGTCGGCCGCATGCTGCTCACCCTGCGTGATGTCGACCACGTGCACGGTGTAGGGCAGGCCCAGTTCCTCGAGGGCCACGCTGATCTTGCGGCCGTTGGGTGTGTCGAAGGCGTAGAGCTGGATCGTCAAGCGGTGTCTCCGGCGTTAGGCTGGCGAGGCATCCTACGCCGCTCGTCCATCGACCAGACACCTCCAGCCCATGCACACCCTGCCCGATCTGCGCCAACTTGCCAGCGCCCAGCCGCTGGACACCCCCTCCGCCACGCTGCTCTGGCAGGCTGCGGTGCTGATCGGCGACCGGCAGGCGCTGGGTGCGTCGCCGCTGGGTGCGCGCTTCATCGTGCCGATCCTGGGCGGCACGGTATGGGGCGCCGGGCCGCATGCCGCGCTGCAGGGCACGGTGCTGCCCGGCGGCGCCGACCGGCAACTGCTGCGGGCCGATGGCGTGAAGGAACTGGACGCGCTGTACGAACTGCAGCTGCACGACGGCACGGTGCTGACGGTGCGCAACCGCGTCACCGTCGACGAGCAGGTGCAGCCGCGCTATGCCCGGTCGGTGGTGCAGGTCACCGCGCCAGCCGGGCCCTGGGACTGGCTGAACCGGCGCTGTCTGGTGGGCGGCCTGCAGTCGCTGCGGCCGCAGGCCCAGGCGGTGCTGGTCAGCGTGTTCCTGCTCGGCTGACACCGGCCCCGGTCAGGCATCGGCCGGGGTACCGGCGCCGGCCTGCAGCGCCACGCTGCGGCCGATGAAGCTGGCGAACTGCAACGCCGCCTGGCTGGCGGCTTCGGCCGGCTGCACGATGCCCAGCGGCGGGAACGGCGGCGCCGGCCGCACATCCACCACCACCAGCGCGCCCTTGTCGATCCAGGGCCGCACCACGCTCAGCGGCACCAGGGCCAGCACGTCGAGTGCTTCGACCAGCGCCACCGTCAGCGGCGCGGTGCGGGTGAGCACCTGCACCGTGCGCGGCTGCACGCCCAGGTCGCCCATCAGCTGGTCGAGCGCCGCCCGCGCGGCCGAGCCCACCGACTGCGGCAGCCAGGTGCTGTCGGCCAGCGCCGCCCAGGCCAGGCCGCGGCGCCCGGCCAGCCGGTGGCCGGGGCGGCACACCACCACGAAGCGGTCGGCCAGCAGCGGCCGGAACTCGAAGCCCGCCGGCGTGACGGCGGGCTGGCGCACCAGGGCCAGGTCGACCTCGCCGCGTGCCAGCTGCAGGCCCCACTGCTCGGGCGCTGATTCATGCACATGCACGGTGATCTCGGGGTGCGCCAGGGCGAACGCCGGCAGCGCAGGCACCAGCAGGCCGCCCACCGCGCCGGTGATGGCGGCCACTCGCACCACGCCCTCTTCACGCTGGCGGGCGGCGGTCAGCGCCTCGCTGGCCTCGGCCAGCGCATCGAGCATGCGGCGCGCCAGCGGCAGCACATCGCGCCCGGCGCGTGTCACCCGCAGCCCGCGCGCATGGCGGTCGAACAGGCGGATCTCGACCAGGCGCTCCAGGTCGGCCAGGCACTGGGTGACCGCCGGCTGGCTGAGGCCCAGCGCATCGGCCGTGCGGCGGATGCTGTTGAGCTCACCCAGCCGCACCAGCACCTGCAGATGGCGGAACCGCGCCTTGGCCTGCAGGCGGTTCAGCAGCACC
>JAGOBT010000598.1 GCA_017999135.1 Burkholderiaceae bacterium | reverse complement strand
GCCTGGTTCGATCGCTTGGGCCTACCCCGGCTCTCATGACCTCAACTTCTCGAACCGCCCGGTGCGGACCCGCATGCCGGGTGGTGTGGGAGGGGTCCGGTCCTTAGCGGCCGGCCCCTATCCCGATGCGACCTGCATACACTCCGGGTCCTGCCGTTCTGGCGTGTCACTCCCAGGCCTTGCCCGTGAAACCTGCTCGCTCCATGCTGCCCCCTGCCACTGTTCTGCTGGCGCCCTTGCTGCTGGCCGCGGCACTGACTGGCGGCCAGGCCCTGGCCCAGGCTGCCGCGCCGGCGGCTGCCGCGTCGGCCCCCACGCTGCGTGCCGAGACGGCCAAGCCCCTGTCGGCGGCGCAAGAGGCCATCAAGGCCGGCAAGTACGCCGACGCCCTGGCGCGCATTGCCGAAGCCGAGGCACTGCCCGGGCTGACACCCTACGAGCAGTACATCGTGCTGCGCCTGAAGGGCCCGGCCCTGTTCGGCAGCGGCGACCAGCCCGGCGCGCTGGCGGTGTTCGAAAAGGTGGTGGCCTCGCCCCTCACGCCGGCCGCCGAGAAGTCCAGCCTGGCCGAGACCACCATCAAGCTGGCCCTGCAGCTGAAGAAGTACGACAGCGCGCAGGTGATGATGAAGGCCTACCTGGCCGACCGCGGCAGCAGCCCCGAGATCGCCAACCTGTACCCGCAGGTGCTCAGCGTGCAGGGCGACCATGCCGGTGTCATCGCCTACCTGCAGCCGCTGCTGGCGGCCGACCTGGCCGCGAAGCGCGTCACGCCCGAGGCCACGCTGCGGCTGCTGGCCGCCAGCCAGAACCAGGTGAAGGACAGTGCGGGCTACCTGGCCACGCTGGCGCGCCTGGCCGGCAACACCGGCAAGACCGACTACTGGGACGAACTGATCAACCGCACCGTGCGCAAGGACGGCTTTGCCGACGAGCGGCTGCGGCTGGACGTGTACCGCCTGCGCCAGGTGGTCGGCATCACGCTGGAAGCCGACGAGATCGGCGACATGGCCTACCGCGCCAACCAGGCCGGCTTGCCGGCCGAGGCCCAGGCGCTGCTGGACGACGGCTTCAAGTCCGGCCTGCTGGGCAAGGGCACCAATGCGGCGGCTGACCAGAAGCTGCGTGAATCGGCCACCAAGGCCGCTGCGCAAGACCGCGCCACGCTGGCCGACAGCGAAGCCGCGGCCCAGAAGGCGGCCAATGGCAATGCGTTGGTCGGCCTGGGCATGGCCTTGTCGTCCACCGGCGCGCACGAGCGCGGCCTGGCGCTGATCACCCAGGGCATCGCCAAGGCCGGCCTGCGCCGGGCCGACGACGCCCAGCTGCACCTGGGCCTGGTGGCACTGCGCGCCGGCAAGGCCGACCAGGCCAAGGCCGCGTTTGCCGCCGTGCAGGGCGCTGACGGCGCGGCCGACCTGGCCCGCCTGTACCTGCTGCACATCGACAGCCCGGCCCGCAAGTGAGCCTGGCGCTGCGCTGCGTTCCTTTGTCCACACCCCCCTTGAAAGCCACCTGATGAGCGCGTTGATCCTGGGCCTGCTGATGTTCCTGGGCATGCATTCGGCACGCATCGTGGCCGAGGGCTGGCGCACGCAGGTGATCGCCCAGCGCGGGCCGGGGGCCTGGAAGGGCCTGTACACCGTGGTCTCGCTGGTCGGCTTCGGGCTGATCATCTGGGGCTACGGCCAGGCCCGGCTGGAACCGGTGGCGCTGTGGTCCAGCCCGGTGTGGACGCGCCACCTGGCCGCGCTGCTGGTGCTGGTGGCGCTGGTGCTGCTGGCCGCGGCCCAGATTCCGGGCAACAGCATCAAGGCCCGGCTGCATCACCCGATGGTGCTGGGCGTGAAGGTGTGGGCCCTGGCCCACTTGGCGGCCAACAACACGCTGGCCGATCTGCTGCTGTTCGGCAGCTTTCTGGTGTGGGCGGTGCTGGATTTCCGCTCGTCTCGCCAGCGTGACCGCGCCGCCGGCACGGTGTACCCGCCGGGGCGCATGGGCCCCACGCTGGTGGTGGTGGCCGTGGGTGTGGGGCTGTGGGCGGTGTTCGCCTTCGGTCTGCATGCCGTGCTGTTCGGCGTGCGCCCGTTCGGCTGAACCCGGGCTCAGAGCCGCGGCAGCCGCGGGTCGCCCACGGGCTGTGGCCCGAAGAGCTGGTCGAACACGGTTTCGCCCTCAAGCTCGCGTGCGTCCAGGCCACGCAGCACTTCCTGCAGCGGCGGCTGCACCCGCGGGCCTGATCGGGTGGCGCTGGCCGGCGCGGCGGCCGGCACGGCAGGTGCCAGCGCACCGGGCGTGGTGCGCTGCCAGGCGCGGCTGTCGGGGAACGGCGGGCGGTTGGTACTCATGGCCGGCAGACTACAAGCCGCCGCGCCGGCCGATCCGCCGAACTGGCGGCCCGCCCGCGCGCTGTTCCACTGCCGCCTGCCGGTGCGGGCATCCGTCACGCCGGCACCGGCCCCCTGTCAGAAGGCGATGCGCACGCTGCCGTGCAGCGCCCGCCCGCCCGCCGGTGACAGCGCCCGCGCCAGCGGCAGGGCGCTGGCGTTGGTGGCCAGCGCATCCCCCAGGTTGGTGAGCTTCAGCGTCCACACCGCGTCGGTGCCCGGGCCCAGCCGCTGCAGCCAGCTGGCCCACAGGTCCAACGTGGTCCAGCCCGGCGTGGCCACGTCGTTGGCCGGCACGCGGC
>JAGOBT010000597.1 GCA_017999135.1 Burkholderiaceae bacterium | reverse complement strand
TCGCGCACCTCGGTGTTCTCGCTGAACATCACGGTGGCGCCGGCGCGCACCAGCAGGTCGGCCATCGCGCCCACCGCGGGGTTGGCGGTGACGCCGGAGAAGGCGTCGCTGCCGCCGCACTGCACGCCCACCACCAGCGCGCTGGCGGGCACGGTCTCGCGCTGACGGCGGTTCAGGCGCTCCAGGTGCACGCGGGCGTTGGCGAGGATGTGCTCGATCATCGACATGAAGCCGACGTGCGCGGCGTCCTGCAGGCAGACGACGTCGAGCGGCTCGGCCGACGGGGCGTCACCTGCGCTCCCGGCGCTCCCGGCGATCGGGATGCTGCCGGGCGGCAGGAGCCTTTCGGGCTGCAGCTTCTCGCAGCCCAGGCTGACCACCATCACCTCGCCGCCGAAGTTGGGGTTGAGGCTGATGTGGCGCAGCGTGCGGATGGGGATGGGTGCTTCCGGCGCGTCGATGGCCACGCCGCAGCCATAGGTGTGTTCCAGGCCGACGACGCCATCCACGTTCGGGTACTGCGGCAGCAGCTCGCGGCGGATGCGCTCCACCGCCACGTCCAGCACACCGGCCACGCACTGCACCGTGGTGGTGATGGCCAGCAGGTTGCGCGTGCCCACCGAGCCGTCGGCGTTTCGATAGCCCTGGAAGGTGCGACCCTGCAGCGGCGGCAGCGGGGCGGGCTTCACGGTGGCCATCGGCAGGCCCTGCAGCTCGCGGGCGGCGGGCAGGTCGAGCAGCTTTTCATGCACCCAGCTGCCGGCGGGGATGTCCGCGCGGGCGTAGCCGATCGTCACGTCGTAGCGGCGCACCGCGCTGCCGGCGGGCAGGTCCACCAGCGCCACCTTGTGCGCCTGCGGCACGCGCTCGCGCAGCGTCAGTCCAGTCCCAACCGAACCGACCGGGCCCGGCAGCACCGTGCCGGCCGGCAGGCCGCCGTCGTTGGCGACGATGGCAACGTGGTCTGCCGCGTGCATGCGGATGACCAGGGGAGCGCGGTCGGGTGGGGATGCGGAGGCTGTCATGCGGAGGCGAACGGGCGCGGGAGACGAGGGGGAGGTCAAGCCCCCGTGGTGTTGACGTACAGGGCGTAGAGCGAGTGGCTGGCGGCCATGAAGAGGCGGTTGCGGTGGCGCCCGCCGAAGCAGAGGTTGGCGCAGCGCTCGGGCAGGTGGATGTGGGCCACCGGGCGGCCGTCGCGTTCATAGACGCGCACGCCGTCCAGCGCGGCGGGGTCGGCGCCAGCGCGACCATCACTGCCGAAGCCGGCCCAGATCCTGCCGTCCGCATCCACCGCGATGCCGTCCAGCGCGCCCGCGCCGTCGGCATCGATGTGCAGGCGTTTGCCGGACAGGCGTCCGTCGGCCGCCACGTCGTAGGCCCAGATCAGCCGGCTGGGGGCGGCGCGGCTTTCCACGATGTACAGCAGGGACTCGTCCGGGCTGAAGGCCAGGCCGTTGGGGCCGGCCAGGTCGTCCAGCACGCAGTCCAGCCGGCCGCTGAGGGCGTCGATGCGGTAGACCGCATGCGGGCGTTCCGGCGTGGCGGGGTAACCCTCCCACCAGCCGCCGATGCCGAAGGTGGGGTCGGTGAACCAGACGTTGCCGGCGCGGTCGCAGGTGATGTCGTTGGGCGAGTTGAGCCGGCGGCCCTCGAAGGCGTCGGCCAGCACGGTGACCGCGCCGTCGTGTTCGGTGCGGGTGACGCGGCGGGTGCCGTGTTCGCAGGTGAGCAGGCGGCCCTGGCGATCGCGGCTCAACCCGTTGGCGAAGTCCGACGGAGCGCGGAACACGCTGGTGGCGCCGCTGCACTCGTCCCAGCGCAGGATGCGGTTGTTGGGGATGTCCGACAGCAGCAGGAAGCGAGCGTCGCCGAACCACACCGGCCCCTCCGCCCAGCGCAGACCGCTGGCCAGCTGCTCCACCGTGCCGGCGAACAGGCGCAGCGCGCGGCCACGCTCGTCCAGCAGCTCGAAGCGCTCGTCCGGCAGGCGCTGGCTGGGGGTGAAGGGGAAACTCGTGCCCAGGCTCATGGTGACGACTCCGGGCTCACAGCCCCATCAGACGCGGCAGCCAGAGGCTGAGCGAGGGAATGTAGGTGACCATCAGCAGCACGATGAACAGCGCCACGAAGAAGGGCGTCATCGCCTTCGTCACCACGCCGATCTTGAGTTTGGACACCGCCGCGCCGACGAACAGCACCGTGCCCACCGGCGGGGTGATCAGGCCGATGCCGAGGTTGACCATCATGATCATGCCGAAGTGCACCGGGTCCACCCCGATCATCTTGACCACCGGCAGCAGGATGGGCGTGAGGATCAGGATCAGCGGGCTCATGTCCATCAGGCAGCCCAGCACCAGCAGCATGATGTTGATCAGCCCCAGGATGACCAGCGGGTTGTCGCTGATGGTGGTGAAGAAGGTGGTGACCTTCATCGGGATCTGCATCAGCGTCATCAGGTAGCCGAAGCAGGCGGCAAAACCGATCAGGATCATCACCACCGTCACCGTCTTGACCGTGCGGTGCACCAGCTTGGGCAGGTCGCGCCACTTGTAGTCGCGGTAGACGAACATGGTGACGAAAAAGGCCCAGAGCACCGCGATGGAGGCGCTCTCGTTGGCGGTGAACACCCCGGAGAGGATGCCGCCCAGGATGATGACCATGGTCATCAGGCCCCAGAGGGCATCGACGG
>JAGOBT010000596.1 GCA_017999135.1 Burkholderiaceae bacterium | reverse complement strand
CCTGACCCTGGCCACCGCCGGTGCCCAGGCCATCACCCTGGTCGGCCTGACCAGCGCCCATGAACTGGCGCGCATCGACACCGGCAACATCGCCGGCGCCACCACCACCGCCATCACCGGCCTGGCCATGGGCGACCGCCTGGTGGGCATCGACCTGCGCCCGGGCAACGCCCTGATCTACGGCATCTCGCTGTCGAACAAGATCTACACCGTCGACGTGGCCACGGGTGCCGCCACCTTCGTGGCCGCGCTGTCGGCGCCGGTGGTCCAGGCCAACCTGGGCTACGGCATCGACTTCAACCCGGTGGCCGACTTCAGCGGCGCCGCTTCGCTGCGCTTCGTCAGTTCGGCCGGTGGCAACTTCGCCGTCAACGCCAGCACCGGCGCGGTCGGCAATGCGGCCAACACGGTTGCCGCCGGCTACACCGCGGTGGCCTACACCAACAGCATGCCGCTGCCCATGGCCGCCCCGGCCAGCACCGCGCTGTACTACATCGACAGCAGCACCGACACGCTGGCCAGGGCCGCTAGCGCCTTCAACACGCCGACCATCACCACCGTGGGCGCGCTGGGCGTGGACGTGCTCAAGGCCAACGGCTTCGACATCGCCAACGGCAGGGGCTATGCCGCGCTGAATGTGGACGCCGGCACCTCGCTGGCCACCGGCATCTACGGCATCGACCTGGCCACCGGCAACGCCACGCTGCTGGGCACCTACAACGGCACGCTGTCGGGCCTCACCGTCAGTGCGGTGCCCGAGCCGCAGACCTACGCCATGCTGCTGGCCGGCCTGGTGGCCGTGGGCGCCATGGCGCGGCGCCGCAAGGCCTGATCTCAGCCTGCGTCCACGGCCTCGCAGAGCTCGGCCGCTTCGCCAGGCACAAGCGGTCCTCAGGACCGCTTGTGTCCGGGCTCAGCCAGCGCGTCGCGCACCGCCGGCAGCTGCCGGCGCGACACCGCCAGCACCTCGCCGTTGGACAGGCGCACCACCCAGCTGTCGTCGGCCTCGCCAGGGCTGGCGCCGGCAGCGGGGGCGCGCTCCAGCGCCCGCACCGCCGTGCGCGCCACCAGCGCATTGCGGTGCACCCGCAGAAAGCCGTCACCCAGGCGCTGGGCCAGATCGGCCAGCGGCTCGTCCAGCAGCCATTGGCCTTGGGCACTGCACAGGGTGACGTACTTCAGCTCGGCCTTCAGGTAGACGATGTCGGTCAACGGCACCCGCAGCACGCGGCCACGGTCGCTGACCACCAGCACTGGCGCCATCGGCTGCTCGGCCAGCGCCGCCGGGGCCAGCCGCTGGGCCACCCGCAGCAGCGCAGCCTGCAGGCGCTCTCGCCGCACCGGCTTGGTGATGTAGTCGGCCGCGTCCACCTCGAAGGCGCGCAGCGCATGCTCGGCATGCGCGGTGACGAACACCACCATCGGCGGCTGCGGCTGCCCCGGCGCCACCGCGGCACGGCGGATCGCGTCGGCCAGCTTCAGACCACTGCCGCCGGGCATCACGATGTCCAGCAGCACCAGGTCACACGGCGTGTGGGCCAGCAGCGCCTGGGCCTGCGGCGCATCGGCCGCCTCGCCCACCACCTGCGCCCGCGGCAGCGCATTGGCCTCGACCAGGCCGCGCAGGCGCAGCCGCGCCAGCGGCTCGTCGTCGACGATCAGCACCCGCAACGGGGGCGGTGCGGCCGGACCAGTCACAGCGGCACCTCGATGCGGGCGTTGTAGAGGCCGTGCTCCACGCCGCAGTGCAACGTGGCGGCCACATCGTGCAGCAGGCGCAGGCGCTCGGCCACATTGG
The DNA here is from genome assembly GCA_017999135.1 of Burkholderiaceae bacterium. Lineage (GTDB taxonomy): Bacteria > Pseudomonadota > Gammaproteobacteria > Burkholderiales > Burkholderiaceae_C > Pseudaquabacterium. The sequence goes on along the minus strand of JAGOBT010000596.1, from coordinate 896 downwards.
CCAGGGCGATGCCGTTGCCGGCGGGGCCGGGCGTCTCGGGCAGGGTGTTGGTCACCATCACGATGGCCATGCCGCGGTGGGCGCGGGTGCTGATGACCACCCGCCCGCCAGCCAGCGCCGGCTCGACGCCGTGGCGCACCGCGTTCTCCACCAGCGGCTGCAGCACCAGCGGCGGCACGCTGGCGCCGGCGGCAGCCGGGTCCAGGTCCCACACCAGTTGCAGCCGGTCGCCGAAGCGCAGCTGCTCGATGGCCAGGTAGCGCTGGGCCAGGTCGATCTCCTCGTCCAGCGTGACGGCGCTGCCGGCCTCGGCCAGCGCCACGCGGAACAGCTGGGCCAGGTCTTCCAGCACGGCCTCGGCGCGGTGTGGGTCCACCTGCACCAGGGCCAGCGCGGTGTTCAGCGCATTGAAGAGAAAGTGCGGGCGGATGCGCGACTGCAGCTCCGCCAGCCGGGCGCTGGCCTCCACCGGCTGGGCCGCCAACGCGCGCAGCCCCAGCCAGTGCCACACGCCGCCGGCCAGCGCGGCGCCGGCCAGCACGCTGCCCGCGGCCGATGCCAAGCCGCCCGCCACCAAGCCCAGCCCGGCGCACAGCACCCAGGCGGCCAGCGCCGCCAGCCCGCCCAGCGCCATCAGCAGGCCATCCCGCAGCAGGGTCGGGCGGGCGGCCAGCCAGGGCCGCAGGCCGCACACCGCCGGCAGCCAAAGCAACGTGCCCGACAGCCCGGCAAACGCCCCCACCGCGGCGCGGCTGGCCGCGTCCACCCAGCCCTGGGCCCAAGGCGCACCGGCCAGCAGCACGGCGGCCTGCACCGCCAGCAGCACCCGCAGCGCCAGCGCCGGCTGGCACAGGTGGAACTGCAGGCCCAGCCGATGGCGGGCCTGCGTGGCCTGG
>JAGOBT010000595.1 GCA_017999135.1 Burkholderiaceae bacterium | reverse complement strand
GTCGGACCGGCGGCCCGAATGCTGGATCTGCAGCGACGAGCCGCCGCCGCCCGCATGGATGCCGGCGGCCAGGCGCGTCAGCCCGGGCAGGTGATCGTCCGACCACACGCCCAGCTGGCCGGGAAAGCCCTGGCCGCCGCGCTGCACATGGGCGGCGCAGGTCATGGTGAGGGCAAAGCCGCCGCGGGCGCGCATCGTCAGCCAGTGGTACTCCGCGTCGGCCAGCGTGCCATCGGCATTGCTCTGCCAGTTGGTCAGCGGCGCCAGCATGAAGCGGTTGGCCATGGCCGGGCCGCGGGGGAAGGTGAGGGCGTCGCTCAGCTGGGGTGTTGGGTGGGACATGGTCTGCACAGCGTGATTGGGAGGGGTCAGCGGCCGGGGCCGAAGGTGGACGGTTGCACGCCGGCGGCGCTGGCGCGGCGCTTGTCCAGCCACCAGCCTGCTGCCGGTGGCACCAGCTGGAACTGCGGATCGGCGCCCAGCTTCTGCGCGGCGTCCAGCGGCCAGTTGGGGTTGTAGAGCAGTTCGCGCGCCAGCGCCACCAGGTCGGCCTGGCCCTGCTGCAGGATGGCCTCGGCCTGCTGGGCATGCACGATCAGGCCCACGGCCATGGTGGCGATGCCGGCCTGCTGCCGCAGTTGTGCGGCATAGGGCACCTGGTAGCCGTAGGCCGGTGGCGCATTCGGAACTGGGCCGGGCAGCATGCCGCCGCCAGAGCAGTCGACCACATCGACGCCACGGGCCTTCAGTTCGCGTGACAGCACCACGCTGGCGGCCGGGTCCCAGCCGGTGCCGTCATCCACCGACAGCCGCATGAACAGCGGCTTGTGTGCCGGCCAGGCGGCGCGGGCCGCTTCGGCCACCTCCAGCGCAAAGCGCATGCGGTTGGCCGGGCTGCCGCCGTAGTCGTCGGTGCGCTGGTTGGATTGCGGGTTCAGAAACTGGTGGATCAGGAACCCGTGCGCGCCGTGCAGTTCCACCACGTCGAAGCCGGCAGCGTCGGCGCGGGCGGTGGCACGGCCGAAGGCCTGCACCACGTCGGCGATCTCGGCGCGGCCCAGCGCACGCGGCACGGGCGTGCGGGCGTCGGGGGCGATGGCGCTGGGGGCCACCAGTTCCCAGCGGTCCCAGTCGGGCACCTGGGCGGTCTCGGGGGTCAGCGGGCGGCCGCCTTCCCAGGGCCGGCCGGTGCGGCTCTTGCGGCCCGAGTGGCCCAGCTGGATGCCCACCCTGGCGCCGCAGGCACGGGTAAAGTCGGCGATGCGCTTCAGCCCCGGGATGAAGGCGTCATCCCACAGGCCCAGGTCGCCCACCGTGCCGCAGCCGCGGCGCTCGACCTTGGTCGATTCGACGATGAACAGCCCGGCGCCCCCGGCGGCATAGCGGCCGGCGTTCATCAGATGCCAGTCAGTGGCAAAGCCGCGTTCCCCGGCGTACTGGTGCATCGGCGCCACCACCACCCGGTTCTTCAGTTCCAGGGCACGCAGGGTCAGCGGGGTGAACAGCAGCGGCTTGGTCATGTGGCGGCACTCTAGCCCCGGCCGCGGGGTGGGCGGTGTCGCCTGGCGGTCAGCGGGCCGTGATGGGCCTCAGGCCCTGTCCGCCCGCCCCACCCGCGCCAGCAGCAGCCGCACCGCCCCGAACGCCACCAGCAGCCCCGCCACCACCGCCACGATGCCCAGCACCTGCAGCAGCGATGGCACCTCACCCAGCACGGGGATGGCCAGCAGCGCCGCGGCGCCCGGCACCATCGCGCCGAAGAACGCCGCCCGCCCCGACCCCAGCAGCGCCGCCGCGCGGCTGAACGCCAGCACGGCCACCAGCCCGGCGCCCAGCCCCTGGGCCAGCACCTGCAGCGCCAGCATGCCCGGCCCGGCCGAGGCCAGGCGCTGCCAGTCGGCCAGCAGCACGAAGCCCGGCGCAACCATGGCGAACGACAGCACCACCACCACGCCGGTCACCCGCAGCGGGTCGACCTGCCAGCGCCGCGACAGCGCGCCGAACAGCCCCCAGCAGGTGCCGGCGGCAGCAAACAGGGCGTCGCCCAGCAGCGTCATGCGGCCTTCGCCGTGCAGCAGGCTGTCGCCGCCCATGCAGGCCAGGCCCACCAGCACGCCTGCCGCGCCGATGGCCGTCTCGCGGGTCCACTGTTGGTGGGCGATCAGCGCGGCCAGGGTCAGCCCGGTCAGCATCTGGAAGGCCGGTGCCACCACCGCGCCATGGGCCAGCGGCGCCAGGGTGAAGCCGGTCATGAACAGCAGGCTGAAGCCCGGCCCGGCCAGCACCGTCAGCACCAGGCCGCGGCGCCAGCCGATGCCGGCCAGATCACGCCAGCCCCAGCGGAAGACGAACGGCAGCATGATCAGCGCACCGGGCGCAAAGCGCAGCAGGGTCAGGTCGCCCGGGCTCAGCCCGGCCTTGACCGCCAGCCGCGCCAGCACCGAGTAGCTGGCCCAGATGGCTGCGGCCAGCAGGCCCCAGGCCAGCCCGGCAGCCAGGCTGGAAGCGGCCGTTGCGGGAGAGGCTGCGAGGTCGGCAGACCGGTGGGCGACAGACATGCAGGCAGGGTAGCAGCCGGCTGCTGCCCTATGCTGGGCGTGCCTGCACCGCTGGTCTGCCTGAATGCCGTGCCCGAACGCCGAGCCGGCACCTGGCCCCACCCGCCCGTCCACCCGCCGCCGCACCTGCCGATGAC
>JAGOBT010000076.1 GCA_017999135.1 Burkholderiaceae bacterium | reverse complement strand
TCGAAGAGCTTCAGGTCCAGCTCTTCCTCGAGCTTCTTGATGGCCACGCTGAGCGTGGGCTGGGAAACGAAGCAGGCCTCGGCCGCACGGCCGAAGTGCCGTTCGCGGGCGACGGCGACGATGTAGCGCAGCTCGGTGAGGGTCATGCACCAATTATCGGCAACGATGGGTCGGTGCCAGCCAACCAGCCTGGCCGGCCGGCCGGGCCGCCGCGCACCCCTGATTCAGGGGGGCGCCTGGGCGCTTCAGGACGGGCACCCCTGGGGAAAGCGCGCAGGCCGACCGCCCTGGATGTCACGAAACTATCGTTCTTTACCCGTCCGACATTGACGACCGATACCCGGGTATCGAAATTGCATGTCGGCACCGAACCCATCTTCTCCCTGGAGTCACACATGCAAGTCAAGTTTGCCGCTGTCGCGTTCGCGGCCCTGGTGGCCAGCGCGCCCGTCCTGGCGGGCCAGTCCATTGCCACCAGCTCTTTGTACGGGTCCACCATTGAGCGGGCCATCCTGGCCGGCGACGGTGACACCTTCGCCGACTACATCCCCTCGAACCGGGTCGATGACAACCTGCCGACGTCGCCGTTCAGCGGCGTGGTCAGTGTAAGCATCCGCTTCGACCTGGGCACGCCGCAGGCCGCCGGCTACATCTGCTCGGGCGCGCTGCTCGACAGCTACCACGTGCTGACCGCCGCCCACTGCATCGACAGTAACGACATGGGCACGCCGATCACGCTGAATGCCAGCAACGATGTGCGCGTTCGCTTCAACCAGAACAACCCGGCCAGCCTGCCTTCGACGTCTGGTGGTGCCACGCAGATCGCCGCCACCAAGGTGACGATGCACAAGGACTACGACGGCTTCAATGTCTGCTCGGACGGTTCCGGTGGCTGCCTGAACGACGACTTGGCCATCATTACCCTGAGCGAGGCCGCACCCGCTGACGCGGCGCGCTACAGCATCTGGGGCAGTGACCTGCAGACGGGCCAGCGCATCATCATGGCGGGCTACGGCACCTCTGGCACCGGCCTGCTGGGCCACATCGGCGGCACCGCCAACTTCTACGTCAAGAAGACGGCAGAAAACCGCACTGACGTCTTCGATCTCGACGACGAGATGGGCTTTGCCGGCGGTGCCCAGGAGGTCTGGTACGGCGACTTCGACGGCTTCGATTTCCGCGGCCAGTGGCAGGACACCTTCTGCCAGATCAACCTGGCATGCACCCCCACCCGCGGGCTGAACGTCGAAGGCAACATCGGCGGCGGTGACTCCGGCGGCCCGTCGTTCGTCGTCGATGGCGGACAGCTGTACCTGGTGGGCAACAACACCTTCGGCGGCACCTGGCCCGACCAGGTCAGCGGCACCTACGGCACCTACTTCGGCGGCATGGCGCTGGCCGGCTACACCGGCTGGATCAGCGAAGTGACGGCCGTGCCCGAGCCGCAGACCTACGCCTTGATGCTCGGCGGCCTGCTGGCCATCGGCGCGCTGGCCAAGCGGCGCAACCAGAACTGATGCCCGGCCCGGCGGCCTGACGCCGGTGGCTGACGCCTCGACGGCCCGCCTCGGCGGGCCGTTCTGTTGGTGCGCGCCATCCGGCCGTCGGGCAGGGCGCCAGCAGGTCTGGCGGACCAGGCCAGGCGGATCAGGCCTTCAGATAGTCTGCCCGGCTGTCCAGCCAGCGCGCCACATGGGCCTGGGCGGCCACCGGGTGCTGCTGCAGCAAGGGCGGCGCCAGGGCGCGCGCCTGCTGCAGCAGCGGCGCGTCCTCGGCCAGGTCGGCAAAGCGCAGCAGGGCGTCACCGCTCTGGCGGGCGCCCATGAATTCACCCGGCCCGCGGATCTCCAGGTCGCGCCGGGCGATCTCGAAGCCGTCATTCGTCTCGGCCATGGCGCGCAGCCGGTCCTTGCCGGTGGGCGACAGCGGGCCCTGGTACAGCAGCACGCACACGCTGGCCACCGCGCCGCGGCCCACGCGGCCGCGCAGCTGGTGCAGCTGGCTCAGGCCGAAGCGCTCGGCATGCTCGATCACCATCAGGCTGGCGTTGGGCACGTCCACGCCCACCTCGATCACCGTGGTGGCCACCAGCACCGCCATCTGCCCGCCGGCAAACAGCGACATCACCGCGCTCTTCTCGGCCGCCGGCATGCGCCCGTGCAGCAACCCCACCATCTGCCCGGGCAGCGCCGCGCTGAGCTGGGCATGGGTCTCGGTGGCGTTCTGCAGGTCGATGTGCTCGCTTTCCTCGATCAGCGGGCACACCCAGTAGACCTGGCGGCCGCGCGCCACCTCGTCGGCGATGCGGCCGATCACCTGCGGCCGGCGCTCGTCGGCGAACACCTTGGTCAGCACCGGGGTGCGGCCGGGCGGCAGTTCGTCGATGGTGCTCACGTCCAGGTCGGCGTAGTAGCTCATGGCCAGCGTGCGCGGGATGGGCGTGGCCGTCATCATCAGCAGATGGGGCTCCAGCGCTTGCGGGCCGTCGGGGCTGTCCTGGCCCACCAGCTTGTTGCGCAGCGCCAGGCGCTGCGCCACGCCGAAGCGGTGCTGCTCGTCGATGACGGCCAGGCCCAGGCGGGCGAAGTGCACGTCGTCCTGGATCACCGCATGCGTGCCGACCACCAGCGCCGCCTCACCACTGGCCACACGCGCCACCATCGCCGCGCGGCCCTTGCCCTTGCGGCTGCCGGTGAGCCAGGCGATGGTCTGCCCGCGCGCGGCCAGCAGCGGCTCCAGCCACTGCACCAGCTTGCGGAAGTGCTGCTCGGCCAGCAATTCGGTGGGCGCCATCAGTGCGCATTGCCAGCCACTGTCGATGGCCACGGCCGCTGCCAAGGCGGCCACCACCGTCTTGCCCGAGCCCACGTCGCCCTGCAGAAGGCGGTGCATCGGAGCGGCGCCCGGTGCGGATGACGGGCCACCGTCGACCAGGCGGCCCAGATCGGCGGCGATCTCGTCGCCCACCCGTTGCTGGGCGGCCGTCAGCTGAAACGGCAGTGCCGCCAGCAGCTGGTCACGCAGGCCGCCGGGCACGGCCACCAGCTGCGGTGCACGCAGGCGCTGGCGCTCGCGCTGTGCAGTCAGTTGCGACAGTTGCTGGGCCAGCAGCTCCTCGAACTTCAGCCGCTGCCAGGCCGGGTGGCTGCGGTCTTCCAGCGTGGCCAGTGGCACATCGGGCCCGGGCCGGTGCAGGTGGTGCAGGGCCTCGCGCAGCGTGGGCAGACCGGGTGGCACGGTGCCGAGCGGCAGCAGTTCAGCCAGCGGCGCGCGCGCCAGCGCGGCAGCCACGGCCTTGCGCAGGTAGACCTGCGGCAGCTGGGCGCTGGTGGGGTAGACGGGGGTCAGCGCGCTGGCCAGCGGCGTGTGCGCATCCACCGCCTTGAACGTGGGGTGCACCATCTCGCGGCCGAAGAAGCCGCTGCGCGCCTCGCCGCGCACCCGCACCCGCTGGCCCACCGCCAATGTCTTTTGATGGCTGGGGTAGAAGTTCAGAAAGCGCAGCAGCAGGCTGTCGGTGCCATCGGCCAGGCGCACCAGCAGCTGGCGCCGGCCGCGCTGCTCGATGCGGCATTCGCTGACCACGCCCTCCACCTGCACCGGCTCGCCGTCGGGGCTGTCGGCGATGGGGGTGATGCGGGTCTCGTCCTCGTAGCGGATGGGCAGGTGCAACGCCAGGTCGATGTCGCGCCGCAGGCCGAGCTTGTCCATCGCCCGCTGCGGGGCGGACTTGGCGGGTGGTGGTGCAGGCGTGGCGGGTTGGCCGCTGGTCGGCATGGCCGGCATTCTGGGGCCAGGGGCAGCCACCCCGGCGCCCTGCCGCCGTTGCGGCGGCCACGATGAATCAATGCGGGGTCACCGCCGTGTCAGAAGGATTCCCACTGGTCGGCGCCCGCCGCCGCGCTGGCATCGGCTTGCACCGGCCGCTTTTCGGGCGCGGCGGCCATCGTGGCCTTGGGCGCCTTGTATGGCTTCGGCGCTGGCGCCCTGGCCACGGCAACCTGCGGCGGCGCGACGGCCGGCGTGGCGGCAGGCATGGCGCCGTGCTGCCCCAGCTTGAACACCGCCACCGCCTGCACCAGCTGCCGGGCCTGCTGTTTCAGGCTTTCGGCGGCGGCGGCGCTTTCCTCCACCAGCGCGGCGTTCTGCTGGGTGGCCTGGTCCATCTGGCCCACGGCCTCGCCCACTTGCTGCACGCCGGTGCTCTGTTCGACGCTGGCCGCGCTGATCTCGGCCACGGTGTCGCTCACCCGGCGGATGGCGGTGACGATCTCGGCCATGGTCTTGCCGGCCTCGTCGACCAGCGTGGTGCCCTGCTCCACCTGTTCGACGCTGCGCCCGATCAGCGACTTGATCTCCTTGGCGGCCTCGGCGCTGCGCTGCGCCAGGCTGCGCACCTCGCTGGCCACCACCGCGAAACCGCGGCCCTGCTCGCCGGCGCGGGCGGCTTCGACGGCCGCATTCAGTGCCAGGATGTTGGTCTGGAAGGCGATGCTGTCGATCACGCTGATGATGTCGCCGATCTTGCGGCTGCTGTCGTTGATGCCCTGCATGGTGGTGACCACCCGGCCCACCACATCGCCACCACGTTCGGCCACGGCCGACGCGCCATGCGCCAGCTGGTTGGCCTGCCGGGCGCTGTCGGCGTTGTGGCGCACGGTGGTGCCCAGTTCCTCCATCGTGGCTGCCGTCTGCTGCAGCGCGCTGGCCTGCTGCTCGGTGCGGCCCGACAAGTCCTGGTTGCCCTGGGCGATCTGGGCGCTGGCCGTGGCCACGCTCTCTGAATTGCTGCGCACCTCACCCACCACGCTGACCAGGCCATCGCGCATGCGTGCCAAGGCCGCCACCAGGCTGGTCGTGTCGCCGGCACGCACCTTGATGTGCGTGGTCAGGTCACCTTGCGCCACCGCATTCACGGCATCGGCCGCCACCCGGGGCTCGGCGCCGAGTTGGCGGAAGACGCCTCGGGTGAGCGCCACGCCCAGCATGGCCGTCAGCACGAACAGGCCGACGCCACCGGCCAGCAGCGTGGTGCGGTTGGCCGCCATGGTGGCGTCCAGCTCGGCCGTGCGGCTGGCCAGCAAGGTCTGTTCGGCCTGCATGAAGTCGGCCACGCCGGCGCGGAAGGCGTCCATCGCCAGCTTGTCCTTGCCGGCACCGAACTCGCGCAGCAAGGTGTCCACCGGCACGGTGCCGGCCGTCGCCTCGCGGCGCATCGTCACCAGCGCCTGGGCCACCGCCATGAACTGCTTGTGCGCGGCCACCATGCTGTCCAGACGGCCCTGCTGTGCCGGGTTGTCCGATGTGAGCGACTTGGCCTCGGCGAAGGCGGACTCGAACGCCTTGATGCCCCCGTTGTAGGGCTCGAGAAACTTCTCGTCGCTGCCGGCCACGAAACCGCGCAGCCCGGTCTCGATGTTGACCATGTTCAGCAGCATGTCCTGGGCGGAGTCCAGCACCTTGTAGGTGTGGGTGTTCCAGTGGACCGTCTCGCGCAGCTTGGCGCTGTTGGTCAATGCCACGGCGATCAGGGCGGTCGCCACCAACAGGATGGCGGCAAAGGTGAGCGTCAGGCGCTTCTTCAGGGTCCAGTGGTCGAACATCGTGCTCTCCGGTGGATCAGGGCGGGGTCGATGCGGCGCCACCGGCGCCGCGACACGTCGCACGTGCTGCTGCGCAGAACCCGTGTTGTCGGCCGGGCCAGCTTCCACTTGAGCGACGCGTGCACGTCGCCCTGCCATCGGTGGGGGCTCAGTCACCGCGGTGGCGGTCCACCACGTTGGGCAGGGCTGCGTTGTCGCGCAGCGCCTGCAGCCCTGCCAGGAACTGCGCGGCCACGGTGTCGGGCGACGACTGCCCGGCGATGTGCGGCGTGATGGTGATGCCCGGCACATCCCACAGCGGATCACCGGCCGGCAGCGGCTCGGTGTCCTGCACGTCCAGCGTGGCACCCGCCAGCTGGCCCGATTGCACCGCGGCAATCAGGTCGGGCTCGACCACATGCTGGCCGCGGGCGATGTTGACCAGGTAGCTGCCGCGCGGCATGGCGGCAAACGCCGCCGCGTTCAACAGGCCTTCGGTCTCGGGCGTCAAGGCCAGTGCGTTGACCACGATGTCGGCATCGGCCAGCGCAGCATGCAGCGGCCCGCTGCTGCGCTGCCAGGGCTGCACCTGGCAACCCACGGCCTGCAGCACGCGGCCGATCTCGCGTCCGATGGCGCCCCAGCCCAGCACCCGCACCCGCGGGTGCACCGCGCCCATCGGGTGGCGCGTCCAGTCATGCGTGCGCTGCTGGGCGTCGTAGCGCGGCTGGCCGCGCACATGGCGCAGCACCATCGCGGCCACGTACTGCGCAATGCCCAGCGCCTGGCCGGGATCGACCATGCGCGAGACCACCACGCCCGGCGCCAGGTCGGGCACCAGCAGCTTGTCGACACCGGCGGCCATGGCGAACACCCAGCGCAGGTTCGTCAGCCTGCCGGCCACGCCCGGGGCGAAGCGCCAGCCGAGCACCACCTCGATGCCGGCCAGCGTGGCGTCGTCCAGGCTACGGCTGTAGGGAAGCAGCTGCAGGTCGGGCGCCAGCCGGGCCAGGGCGTTGACGAGCGGCGCAGCGATGACGGCATCGGCCGACAGCAGGACGGGGGCGGGTGTGTGCATGGCGCCGCAGTGTGGCGTTGCAGCCAGTGGTGGCCTGTCATCCGCGTGACCCGCGCTAGCATTGGCGCTTCGTGCGCCGCTCGGCGCGCCCGGCACAGGAGATCACCATGGCCAACAAAGGTCAGCAGAAGACCAAGGAAACCAAGAAGCCCAAGAAGGACGCCACCGCGGCCAAGCCGCTGTCGCCCGGCGCGGTGTCGGCCCCCATCACCACCGTGGTGATGAAGAAGGGCAAAGAGGCCAAGCTGAAGTAAGCCGCTCAGGCGGCCGGCTTGCGCGCCGGGTCGATGTCGACCATGTGCCACCAGCGGTTGCCGAACAACGCGCGCCGGTAGCCCAGCAGCCAGGGCTGGGCCATGTCGTTGTACATGCGGTGCACATGCTGCTTGTACGGCGCATACACCGCCGAGATGCGCTTGGCCTCGCGGAACAGCGCGTCGCGCTCAGGGCCGTTGGGCAGGGCCGACATGCGGGTGTAGACGGCGTCGTAGGCCGGCAGTCTGAAGCGCGACAGGTTGGCCGCGCCCGTCGACGGCCCGTACAGGCGCTCGAACGCGCCCTGCCCGTCCAGCCGGCTGGCCGACGAACCCACCCGCCACACCTGGAACTTGCCGGCCTGCGCTGCCTTCAGGTTCTCGGGCCACTTGGCGAACTTGAACTCGACATTGATGCCGATGGCCGCCATGTTCTTCTGCCACAGCTCGTCCAGCTGGCGCTCGAAGCTGGACGGGAAGGTGCGGCGCACCAGCTTGAGCGGCTGGCCGTCGGGCTGCTCGCGCCAGCCGTCGCCGTCGCGGTCCACATAGCCGTGCATGTCCAGCAGGGCGCGGGCCTTGGCCGGGCTGTACTCGCCCATCTCGCTGCGGTAGACCGGGTCGTAGCCCGTGGTGTGCGGCACCGACGGTGATTGCGCCGGGATGGCCTGGCCGCGGCGTGCCAGGGTGATTTCGCGCGGGATGTCCACCGCCAGGTTCAGCGCCCGCCGCAGCGCGATGCGTTCCGGGGTGGTGCCGCCCACCACCGGGTCTTCCATGTTGTAGATGGTGAGCACGCCTTCGGGGCCGACGGTGCGGTAGGCGGTGATGCCTTGTTTGGCCAGGTTGGGCGCCACCTGGCCGCCGGGCAGGGCCACGTTGCTGAACTCTTCGGGCACGCGCTCGATGAAATCCTGCTGCGCGTTGAGAAAGCTCAGCCAGCGCGGCTGCTGCTCTTCAATGATGCTGACCACCACCCGGTCGACCAGCGGCAGCCGCCGTCCCTTGAAGCGCGCCAGCAGGGCCTGGCCCTCGATATCGTCGGGGCCGGGGTTGGCGTCGTCCTCGTACACCCGCTGGCGGTGGCTGGGGCTGCGGTCGAACACCATCTCGGAGCTGCGGCGCCAGCGTGCCAGGCGGAACGGGCCGGTGCCCACCGGATGCTCGGCGATCTTGTCGCCGTAGAACTGCACCACCTCGCGCGCCACCGCGCCGTACAGGCCGTTGTCGGCCAGGTACTCCACCAGGCGCGGGCGCGGCTCGTCGACCGTCAGTTGCAGGGTGTGGCGGTCCAGCGCCTGCAGGCCGGGGATGGGGGTGTCGTAGTCGAACGGGGTGCGGTTGTCGATGGCGCGCTGGCGCAGCGCGGCCAGGCCGGTGTAGCCCACCTCGGCCACCTCGCCCCAGGCCGGGCTCTTGTTGGCCGGGTCGGCAAAGCGCTTGAGGCTGTAGACATAGTCGGCGGCCACCAGTTCGCGCTTCTGGCCCTGGAAGGCCGGGTCGTCGGCAAAGAAGATGCCCGGCCGGATGCGGATGGTGAAGCGGCGGAAATCGGCCGAGATCTCGGGCAGCGCCACCGCGGTGAGCGGCTTCACCCGCGACGGGCGGGCCAGGTGGTCGTAGCAGAACAGGCCCTCGAACATGTGCGCGGTGCAGATGCGCGAGTACAGGTCGCTGATCTTGGACGGGTCGAACCCGGTCTCAGCGACCGGGAAGGCATAGCGCAGGGTCTTGGGCGGGTTGTCGTCGGCGCCATCGGCAGCGCCAGCCGCCAAGGCCGCCGGTGCGGCCCAGCCGATCAGGCCCACGGCGCCGGACACGCCGGCAGCGGCCAGCCACTGCCGGCGGCCGGGGGAGGAGGGGCGCCGCTCAGCCATGGGCAGCGCGCAGGGAGGGGTCCACATCGACCATGTGCCACCAATCGTTCCAGAACGGGGCGCGGCGGTAGCCGCTCACCCAGGGGTGCAGCAGTTCATTGGCAATGCGGTGCACCAGCACCTTGTACGGCATGTAGGCCGCCGCCAGCTTCTTGCATTCGAGAAACAGTGCGTCGCGCTCCGGGCCGTCGGGCAGGGACTGCATGCGGTCCATGATCGCGTCGAAGGCCGGCAGCCTGAAGCGCGCCAGGTTGCCCTGGCCGGCTTCGGGCCCGTACCAGCGGCGCAGTGCGTCCTGGCCGTCGGGCTCGGCGGCCGAGTCCCCCAGCATCCACATCTGCAGCGTGCCGCCCTGGGCCGATTTCAGGTTGGTGGGCCACTGGGCGATCTTGAAGTCGCAGCGCACGCCGATGTCGATCAGGCAGCGCCGCCACACGTCGTTGAACAGGCGGTAGATCTGCTCGGGCTCGGTGGACATCTGCAGCACCAGCGGGCGGCCGTCGGGCAGCTCGCGGAAGCCGTCGCCGTCCTTGTCGACATAGCCGTACAGGTCGAGCAGGGCGCGGGCGCGGGCCGGGTCGTAGGCCGACATGCTGCTGCGGAAGGCCGGGTCGTAGCCGCGGGTGCCGGGCATCACCGGGCTCTGCGCCGGCACGGCCTGGCCGCGCCGCACCAGGCGGATCTCGCGGGTGGCGTCGTAGGCCAGGCTCAGTGCGCGGCGCAGCGCCACCTTCTCGGGCGCCAGGCCGCCCACCACCGGGTCGTCCATGTTGAAGTACAGCAGCGCGCTGTCGGCGCGCAGGTTGCGGTGCAGCTGCACGCCACGCCTGGCCAGGTTGGGCGCCAGCTTGCCGTTGGGCACCGCCAGCGGGGCGAACTCCAGCGGCACCGAGCCAGCATTGGCCACCAGCGCGTCGATCTCGCCGTTCAGGAAGCTCAGCCACTGCGGCTGGTTCTCCTCGATGATCGACACCTCCACCTGGTCGACCATCGGCAGACGCCGGCCCTTGAAGCGCGCCAGCAGCGCCTGGCCGTCGGCGTCACCGGCCGCGGGCTGGGCGGTGTAGCGCACATCGCGGTACTGCGGGTTGCGCGCCAGCACGATCTTGCTGCCGCGCACCCAGCGCTGCAG
>JAGOBT010000077.1 GCA_017999135.1 Burkholderiaceae bacterium | reverse complement strand
TCGATCCACGCTTCCTCTCCACGATCGGTCGCCCTCTCGCAGTTGCGCTTCACTTCGTTCGCTGTGATCAACTTACGGCGGGACTTGCACCCGCAAGAGTGCGCCCATGCTGGGCGCACAAAAAAGGGCGCCATGGCGCCCCTGTTGTCGATCGCCCTCGGCGATCAGTGGTTGTCGCCCAGCTGATCCAGGATCGCCGGGTTCTCCAGCGTGCTGGTGTCCTGGGTGATCGCCTCGCCCTTGGCCAGGCTGCGCAGCAGCCGGCGCATGATCTTGCCGCTGCGGGTCTTGGGCAGGTTATCGCCGAAGCGGATGTCCTTGGGCTTGGCGATCGGGCCGATCTCCTTGCCCACCCAGTCGCGCAGCTGCTTGGCGATGGCCTTGGCTTCGTCGCCGGTGGGGCGCGGGCGCTTCAGCACGACGAAGGCGCAGATCGCCTCGCCGGTGGTGTCGTCGGGGCGGCCCACCACCGCAGCTTCGGCCACCAGCTCGGTGCAGCTGACCAGCGCGCTCTCGATCTCCATCGTGCCCATGCGGTGGCCGCTGACGTTCAGCACGTCGTCGATGCGGCCGGTGATGGTGAAGTAGCCGGTCTTGGCGTCGCGGATGGCGCCGTCGCCCGCCAGGTAGTACTGGCCCTTGAAGTCGTCGGGGTAGTAGCTCTTCTTGAAGCGCTCGGGGTCGCCCCAGATGGTGCGGATCATGCTGGGCCACGGCTTCTTGACGACCAGGATGCCGCCCTGGCCGTTGGGCACGTCTTTGCCGGTCTCGTCGACGATGGCGGCCATGATGCCGGGGAACGGCAGCGTGCAGCTGCCCGGGACCAGCGGCGTGGCGCCCGGCAGCGGCGTGATCATGTGGCCGCCGGTCTCGGTCTGCCAGAAGGTGTCGACGATGGGGCAGCGGCCGCCGCCCACATGCTGGTGGTACCACTCCCAGGCGGCCGGGTTGATCGGCTCGCCGACCGAGCCCAGGATGCGCAGGCTGCTCAGGTTGTAGCTCTTGGGGTGCACCGCGTCATTGGCCTCGGCGGCCTTGATCAGGCTGCGGATGGCGGTGGGCGCGGTGTAGAAGATGCTGACCTTGTGGTCCTGGATCATCTTCCAGAAGCGGCCGGCATCGGGGTAGGTGGGCACGCCCTCGAACACGATCTCGGTGCCGCCCAGGGCCAGCGGGCCGTAGGTGATGTAGGTGTGGCCAGTCACCCAGCCGATGTCGGCGGTGCACCAGAACACGTCGTCGGCCTTCAGGTCGAAGGTGAGCTTGGTGGTCAGCGCCGCATGCAGCAGGTAGCCGCCGGTGCTGTGCTGCACGCCCTTGGGCTTGCCGGTGGAGCCGCTGGTGTACAGCAGGAACAGCGGGTGCTCGGCACCCACCCACTCGGGCTCGCAGGTGGTGGGCTGGCCGTCGGCCACGTCGGCCATCCACTGGTCACGGCCGGCCACCATGTTGATGCTGCCGCCGCTGCGCTTGACGACCAGCACGTTCTTCACCGAGCCGCAGCCGGGCATGGCCAGCGCTTCGTCGACGATGCTCTTGAGCGGCAGCTGCTTGCCGCCGCGCACCTGGTGGTCGGCGGTGATCACGGCCACGGCGCCGGTGTCCTCGATGCGGTCACGCAGGCTCTGGGCGCTGAAGCCGCCGAACACCACCGAGTGGGTGGCGCCGATGCGGGCGCAGGCCTGCATGGCGGCCACGCCGTCGATCGACATGCTGATGTAGATGATGACGCGATCACCCTTCTGCACGCCCAGGCTGCGCAGGCCGTTGGCGATCTGGCAGGTCTTGGCCAGCAGCTGGCTGTAGGTGGCGCGGGTCACTTCGCCGCCGTCGGCTTCAAAGATGATGGCGGTCTTGTCGCCGAGGCCGCGCTCGACGTTGCGGTCCAGGCAGTTGACGCTGGCGTTCAGCGTGCCGTCGGCAAACCACTTGAAGAACGGCGCGTTGCTGTCGTCGAGCACCTGGGTGAAGGGTGTCTTCCAGCTGAGCAGCTCACGGGCATGGCGGGCCCAGAAGCCGGCGTAGTCGGCTTCGGCTTCCTGGCACAGCGCCTCGTAGGCGGCCATGCCCTGCACATGCGCGCCCGCCACAGAGGCGGCCGAGGGGAGGTAGGTCTTCAGCTCGGTCGGGCCGTCTGTCGTCATGGTTGTCTCCTGATGTGGGGCAGTGGAATGGCGGCTTGCCGACCGGCAGCGCCCTGGAGCCGCACGTTAGGCAGGGGGGCTGACGAACGCCTGACTCCGCCCCCGGTGTGGCTGGTCGGCGATGATGCAGCGCAAGCACCGTGCCGGCCAGCCTGGCAGGGCCCGCCACCTAGAATCTTGGGGATTTCCCCGAAGTCGCCGTCACACCATGGCACAGCCACCCCACCCACCCCACCAGCCCATGTCGCCACTGCCCCGCCTGATCTTTGCCAGCCGCTGGCTGCAGTTGCCGCTGTACATCGGGCTGATCCTGGCGCAGGGCGTCTATGTCTGGCAGTTCTGGCTGGAGCTGGTGCACCTGATCGAGGCCGCCTTCGGCAACCAGGCCGCGCTGGCCACGCTGGTCACCAGCACCGGCTACCAGGCCGCGCCCATCTTCGGCGCCGACGGCAGCATCACCGGCTACCAGCCGATCAAGGCGCTGAACGAGACCATCATCATGCTGGTGGTGCTGGCGCTGATCGACGTGGTGATGATCAGCAACCTGCTGATCATGGTGATCATCGGCGGCTACGAGACCTTCGTCTCGCGCCTGCGGCTCGACGGCCACCCCGACCAGCCCGAATGGCTGGACCATGTGAACGCCTCGGTGCTGAAGGTGAAGCTGGCCACCGCCATCATCGGCATCAGCTCGATCCACCTCTTGAAGACCTTCATCAACGCCGCCAACTACACCGAGAAGGTGCTGATCTGGCAGACCATCATCCACATCGCCTTCCTGTTCTCGGCGCTGGCCATCGCGATGGCTGACCGCATCATGCATCCGGCCGCCCACCCCCCGGCCGCACACTGAGGGCCGCGCTCCATGCTGATCACTGCAGGGTTGTTCATCGCCGGCCTGGTGGGCCTGGTGGTCGGGGCCGAGTTGCTGGTGCGCGGCGCCTCCAAGCTGGCGCTGTCGTTCGGGCTGTCGCCGCTGGTGGTGGGGCTCACCGTGGTGGCCTTCGGCACCAGCGCGCCCGAGGTGGCAGTGTCGGTGGGCGCGGCGCTGTCGGGCCAGACCGACCTGGCTGTGGGCAATGTGGTGGGCAGCAACATCTTCAATGTGCTGTTCATCCTGGGCCTGTCGGCGCTGATCACGCCGCTGGTGGTCGACCGCCAGCTGATCCGGCAGGAGGTGCCGATCATGATCGGCGTGTCGGTGCTGCTGCTGGTGATGGCGCTGGATGGCCGCCTGGGCCCGGGCGATTCGGCCCTTTTGCTGGGGTTGATGATCGGTTACACCATCTTCCTGGTGCGCCAGTCGCGCGCGCAGACTGCTGCGCAGGTGGCTGCCAAAGGCGACGAGAGTGGCCTGCCGCATGCCGACGCTGGCAGTTGGGACCGCCGGCTGCCCGTTCAGATCGCGCTGATCGTGGTTGGCCTGGCGCTGCTGGTCGGCGGCTCCCAGGCCTTGTTGACAGCCGCCATCACCATCGCCAAGGCGCTGGGTGTCAGCGATTTGGTGATCGGCCTGACGATCGTTGCAGCCGGCACGTCGCTGCCCGAGGTGGCCACCTCGGTGATGGCGGCCATTCGCGGCCAGCGCGACATCGCGGTGGGCAACGTGGTCGGCAGCAATGTGTTCAACATTCTGGGCTGCCTGGGCCTGGCCGGCCTGGCAGCCGGCGGCAACGGACTGGTGGTGCCGCCGGCCGTGATGGCCTTCGACCTGTGGGTGATGGTGGCCGTGGCGCTGGCCTGCCTGCCGGTCTTTGTCAGCGGGCGCGAGATCGCCCGGTGGGAAGGCGCCGTGTTCCTGGCCTACTACCTGGCTTACGTGACCTGGCTGGTGCTGCAGGCCCAGCAGCACAGCGCGGCCCAGCCGTTCTCGGCGGCGATGCTGGGCTTCGTGGCGCCACTCACCGTGGTGACGCTGATGGTGGTGCTGATCAAGCCGGCGGCCCGGCGCTGACGCGCCTGCACCGCCGTCAACGCAACGCCGCCCGTGTGCGGCGCCAGCGCTTGAAGTGCACCTGCGCGCGCCAGCCCAGGTGCACCAGCGCATACACCAGCCCGCCGAATCCGCAGGCGAAGATCGCCAGACCCAGCACCAGCGGCTTGCCCACCCGTGTCAGGCTGGCCCAGGTGCGCTGGAACCAGTTGCCGGCCGCCTGGTCCGCTGTCGACGCGGTGGCCGCTGCCACACCCGGTGCCGGCATGCCCTCACCCAGGATGGCGCCGCCCACCTTCCAGGCCGCGTAGTACACCGGCGGAAAGGTGATGGGGTTGGTCACCAGCGTGCTGGCCACCGCGGTGGGCACGTTGGCGCGCAGGGCCACCGCGAACGCCGCCGACACCGGGATCTGCGCCAGCGGGATCAGAAAGCCGAAGAACACGCCGATGGCCGCGCCCAGCGCGATGCCGCGCCGGCTCATGTGCCACAGCCGCGGGTGGTGCAGTGCCGGGCCCAGCCAGCGCAGCCAGCGGTTCTGCGCCAGGGTGTCGGGCTCGGGCAGCAGGCGGCGCAGCCGCGCCTTGATCGAGGCCCAGGCATCGGTGGGTGCCGCCGGGTCAGCGCGGCGGTGGCGCCGGGTCGGCGTCCGCCGGCGCTGCGCCGGCACGCGACGCCAGGCCCAGGTGGATGGCGGCCTTGGCCATCAGGCTGGCCGACACCGGCGCGGTGATGAACAGGAACAGCGTGATCATCAGCTCGGGCACGCCAGTATCACCGCGCCACCAGGCTGCTCCCATGCTGGCCAGCAGCAGGCCGCCCACGCCCAGCGTGGTGGCCTTGGTGGGCGCATGCAGGCGCATGTAGAAATCGGGGAAGCGCAGCAGCCCCAGCGCCCCCACCAGGGCGAACAGGCCGCCGATGAGCAGCAGCACCGACAGCAGGATTTCCAGCCACAGCGGCAGATTGCTCATGGCCATCACTCCAGCACGTCGCCACGGGTGATGAAGCGCGCCAGCGCCACGGTGGACACGAAGCCCAGCATGGCGATGATCAGCGCCGCCTCGAACAGCATGCCGGTCTGCCAGCGCAGGCCCAGCAGCACCACCAGCGCCACCGCATTGATGGCCAGCGTGTCCAGCGCCAGCACGCGGTCGGGCAGCGACGGCCCGGCCAGCAGGCGCCAGCCGCACAGCAGCATGGCCAGCGCCACCGCGCCGGTGGCCAGGTCAAGGGCGATTCCGAGGATCATGGTTCGAAGATCTCCCGCAGCGGCTGTTCATAGCGTTGCTTCATCTGCTGCGCCATCGCCGCCGGGCCGGCACCGTCGAGCGCATGCACCAGGATCTGCCGGCCTTCCAGGTCGACCACGCACGACACCGTGCCCGGCGTGGTGGTGATGATGGTGGCGAACAGCGACACCGCCAGCGGGTGCTGGATGTCCAGCGGCACCGGCACCCACAGCGGCTGCGGCCGGGCGCCGGGGTGCAGCACCAGCCGGGCGACGGTGAAGTTCGACAGCACGATGTCCCACAGCACCACGCCGGTCAGGCGCAGCACCGTGCCCCAGGCATGCACACGCGCCGCCGGGCTCAGGAAGCCGTGCAGCAGCTGTGGCAACCCCCAGGCCAGCACGGTGGCGGTGATCAGCTGCGCCAGGGCCAGGCTCTGGTTGAGCAGCAGCCAGCTCACGGCCACCAGGGCCGACAGCAGCGGGCGGGGCCAGGCGCCGGCGGGTTTCATCGGCTGGCTCCTGCAGCGGCGGGTGCGGCGGGTGCGGCGGGTGCGGCGGGTGCGCCCGCGGGCGCCGGCCGCTGGCCGGTGTACGGCCGCACGCTGACCGCCCGGTCACCGCCGACCTCGGGCAGCACCGCACGGGCATAGGTGGCGCGGTCGACCAGCTGGCGCGCGGTGGCGTCGGTGTAGCGGGTGACGGGCGCGGCGGCCAGGCTCAGCAGCACGCTGGCGCCCACCAGGGCCACCGTGGCGGCCACCATGCGCGGGCTCCCGCCCGCGGTGGTGGCCGGCAGGTCGGGCCGCACATGCCAGAACAGGATGCTGCCGGCGCGCGCCAGCCCCAGCAGCGTGAAAAAGCCGACCACCAGCACCACCACCCACAGCGCGACCGAGGCGCCCTGCCCCCAGGCCGCCTGCAGCAGCATCACCTTGCCGATGAAGCCCGGCAGCGGCGGCAGGCCGGCCGCGCTGGCTGCTGCCAGCAGCAGCAGCAGGCCCAGCAGTACCGGCTGGGCCACGGCCGACGCCGGCTCCAGCCGCCCGCCGGCATCGCCCCGCTGCGCCCCCACCAGCTCCGCCAGCAAGAACAGCCCGGCCACCACCAGCGTGCTGTTCAGCAGGTAGTACAGCCCGGCCGACCAGGCCGCCGGCCCGTACAGCCCCAGCGCCGCCAGGATGGTCCCGACCGACGCCACGGTGAGCCAGGCCACCAGCCGCCCCAGCGTGTGCGATGCCAGCGCGCCCAGCACTGCCACCACGCTGCCGGCCAGCGCCAGCGGCAGCAGCACCGGCTGCGCCACCAGGGCGGCCGAATCGCCCGGCCCGGCGGGCGCGAAATCACCGAACACCACGCCGTGCACCCGCAGGATGGCGTAGACACCCACCTTGGTCATGATGGCGAACAGCGCCGCCACCGGCGGGCTGGCCGCGGCGTAGGTGGCCGGCAGCCACAGCGACAGCGGCGCCAGCGCCGCCTTGAAGCCGAACACCACCAGCAGCAGCAGCGCCGCGGCCTTCAGGATGGCGGCATCGGGCCCCAGCACCTGCGGCACACGCAGCGCCAGATCGGCAAAGTTCAGCGTGCCGGTCAGCGCGTAGACCATCGACACGCCGATCAGGAACAGGGCCGACGCGCACAGGTTCAGCACCACGTAGTGCAGGCCCACACGCAGCCGCTCGGCGCCGCCGCCGTGCAGCATCAGCACATAGCTGGCGATCAGCAGCACCTCGAAGAACACGAACAGGTTGAACAGGTCGCCGGTGACGAAGGCGCCGTTCAGGCCCATCAGCTGGAACTGGAACAGCGCATGGAAGTAGCGGCCGTGGTGGTCCCAGCCGCCGCTGGCATAGACCAGCACCGGCAGCGCGACCAGGCTGGTCAGCACCAGCATCAGCGCCGACAGGCGGTCGACCACCAGCACGATGCCGAACGGCGCCGGCCAGTCGCCCAGCCGGTAGACGGCCAGCGCGCCGGTGTCGGCCTGGCGCAGCAGCAGCACGGCCAGGCCCAGGCCCAGCGCGGTGGACAGCAGGGCCAGGCGCCGCGCCCACAGCAGGCGGCGGTGGCCGTGGCCGCCGTCGCCGCCGCCGCCATCGCCCAGCAGCAACAGCAGCATGGCGGTGGCGGCCGGCAGCAGCACCGGCAGCACGGGCAGGTGCTGGGCGAGGCCGGTCACTTCGGCGCCTCCGGCGGGTGGCCGGGCTCACGGCCATCAGACTTCGGCGGGTGGCCGGGCTCACGCCCGTCCACGTGGTCACTGCCGTTCTCGGCCCGGCTGCGCAGCGCCAGCTCGATCACGAAGCCGGTGGTGGCGAAGCCGATCACGATGGCGGTCAGCACCAGCGCCTGCGGCAGCGGGTCGGCGATGGCGCGGCCGTCCTGGCCCAGGATGGGCGGCGCGTTCTGCCACAGCCGGCCCATCACGAAGATGAACACGTTCACCGCATAGCCCAGCAGCCCCAGGCCCAGCACCACCGGAAAGCTGCGGCCGCGCAGCAGCAGCCAGATGCCGCAGGCGGTGACGAAGCCGATGCCGGTGGCGAAGAGGAACTCCATCGAGATCATCGGCGCTGCCCTTCCTTGCTGGCCCCACCCAGCACCGACAGCGTCAGCAGCGTCGAGGCGACCACGGTGATGTAGACACCCAGGTCGAACAGCGCCGCGGTGGCCAGCGGCAGCTCACCCAGCAGCGGCACCACCGGGTGGCCGAAGGCGCTGGTGAGGAAGGGCCGGCCGAAGACGAAGGCGCCGATGCCGGTCAGCCCCGCAATGCCCAGCCCGATGCCCACTGCCTGCACGAAGCGCCGGCCGCCGGCCGCGTGCAGCAGCGCCTCGGCCCGCTGCTGGCCCAGGGCCATGAACTGCAGCACCAGGGCCACGGCCGTCAGCAAGCCGGCGATGAAGCCGCCGCCCGGCAGGTTGTGGCCGCGCCAGAAGATGTAGAGGCTGGCCACCAGCGCCAGCGGCAACACCAGGCGGGCAGCCGTCTGCAGCAGCAGCGGCGGCTGGGCAAAGCCCCAGGGCCGGCCGTCGGCGTCGGCCGTGGGCCGGCGCACCCGCCAGCGGTCCATCAGAGCCAGCACGCCCAGCGCTGCGATGCCCAGCACGGTGATCTCGCCGAAGGTGTCGTAGCCACGGAAGTCGACCAGGATCACGTTGACGGTGTTGGTGCCACCGCCCTTGGGCAGCGACTGTTCGAGGAAGTACCAGCTGATGGACTCGTGGCCGCGGGTCATCAGCAGCCAGCTCAGCCAGGCCATGCCGGCGCCGCCGCCGATGGCCAGCGTGGCGTCGCGCCAGCGGCGCAGGGTGCTCGATTCACGCGGCGTGGTCGGCGGCAGCAGGGCCAGGCCCATCAACAGCAGCACGGTGGACACCACCTCCACCGACAGCTGGGTCAGCGCCAGATCGGGTGCCGACAGGCCGACGAAGGCCAGCGACGTGACCAGGCCGACCACCCCCACCAGCACCACCGCCCGCAGCCGCTGGTGGTGGCCCAGCACCAGGGCGCCGCCAGCGGCCAGCAGCAGCAGCCAGGCTGCCACCGCTGGCAGCGTGGCAGGCAGCAGCGGCCGGGTGCCGGTGGCCGGTGCGCTGCCTTGTCCGGTGGTGATGGCCCAGGCCGCCAGCAGCAGCGCAAAGCCCAGCGTCCAGGCCACATGGCGCTGCAGCGACTGGATCTCCAGCCGGGCGGTCAGGCGGCCGGCCCAGCCGAACAGGCCGTCGATGGCGTGGGTGAACAGCAGCCGGCCGGTGACCCCGCGCGGGTGGTGCAGGTGCAGGTTGAAGCGGCGCTGCAGCGCCCAGTACATCGCCACGCCGCCCACCAGGGCCACCGCGCTCATCAGCAAGGGCAGGTTGAAGCCGTGCCAGATGGCCAGGGTGTAGGGCGGCGGCGCCGTGCCCAGCACCGCGGTGGCGGCCAGGTGCACCATCGGCCCGTAGGTGACGGCCGGCAGCAGGCCGACCACCAGGCACAGCACCACCAGCAGGCCGACCGGCGCCTTCATCAGCCGCGGCGGCTCATGCGGGTGCGGGTGCGGCAGGTTGACCGGCGGGCCGTTGAAGAACACGTCGTGGATGAAGCGCAGCGAGTAGGCCATCGAGAAGATGCCGCCCAGCGTGGCGGCCACCGGCACCCCCACGCCGAAGGCGAAACTGGCCTGGCCAGCCACCGCCTCGGCGAAGAACATCTCCTTGGACAGGAAGCCGTTGGCCAGCGGCACACCTGCCATGGCGGCGGCGGCCACCATCGCCAGCGTGGCCGTCCAGGGCATGAACTTCAGCAGCCCGCCCAGGCGGCGCATGTCCCGCGTGCCGGTCTCGTGGTCGATGATGCCGGCGGTCATGAACAGCGCGGCCTTGAACGTGGCGTGGTTGAGGATGTGGAACACCGCCGCCACCGCCGACAGCGGCGAGTTCAGCCCGATCAGGAACACGATCAGCCCCAGATGGCTGATGGTGGAGTAGGCCAGCAGGCCCTTCAGGTCGTGCTTGAACACCGCCACATAGGCGGCGAACACCATCGTGGCCAGGCCCACCGTGGCCACCACGCCCTCGAACAGCGCCGTGCCACCCAGCACCGGGTACAGCCGCAGCAGCAGGAAGA